>JBILYM010000135.1:0-6118 GCA_044377725.1 Phycisphaerales bacterium | reverse complement strand
GGTGAAGGTACCCTGCGGTGCTTGCCGATAGCCCATGCGTCCGCTCGACTTATTTACTCGGGCGGCATGCGCGGTATTGATTCGGTCGGCGATGTTGAGCCCGGCCTTCCTCCGAAGAGGTTCTGTCACATGACTTTGGTCCGGACTGCACAGCCAACCCGTTCAGATTGCCCCGCAGCGCGCACCCACGCACGTCTGCCGTGGGCACTTGGTTTGCTGCTGGCTGTCACGTTGACGGGCTGCGATTACGACAGCTGGATGGATCCAAGTCGAACCGGTTACTTTGAGCACACCCCCACGTCTATCCCCATCCTTCGCAAGATCGATGTGATTGAAGTTGACGAAGACGCTTTTGCTACCGAAATGGGTCCACCGACTGCAACTGACTTGGTTGCCGGGTCTCCGGAGTACATTTTTGCTGCCGGTGACGGCATTGATGTGCAAATCAATGACCTGTTTCAGGTGGACAAGCCGGAGCAGTTCAAGCGCACCATCGATCAGTCCGGCAAGATCTTGCTGCCGATTGTTGGTTCGATCCAAGCGGCTGGAATGTCGCAGACCGACCTGGTTGCGGCGATCACCGAAAAACTTCGGCCGATCATTCGCGATCCACGCGTTGACGTCACCATCCTTGAGGGCCGAGCCTTCACGTTTATGGTTGACGGCGAAGTGCGCAATGCCGGCGTGTATTCGCTCTCGCGTCCCGACTTTGACATTGAGCAAGCCGTAGCGCTTGCGGGTGGAGCCAATCAAGGCGTTCGCCGCGTTCGCGTTGTGCGCACCCTGAAGCTTGACGAAAGTGCAGCGAAGGAGATGGCAGCCGGCGGGACAGCTCCTGCCGGTACTGCTGAAGGAAAGCCGAGCACCACGCCGAATACCGCGTCGCCATCCGCGCCGGCAACTCCTGCCGAACCACCACCGAGCGTGGACGACCTACTGAAGCAGATTCAGGCTCCAGCTACTGCGGCGCCCAGCACTGCACCAAGCACTGCGCCCGGCGCTGCGCCCTCCGATCCAAGCCAGCCAATCGAGCCCATCGCTCCCGCTTCGAATCCAGCCGCGCCGGCGAGCCCGGGTGCGCTGCGCTCACCATCGATGGTGGTGGATGTGGATCAACTTGAAGCTCCACGGGTCGCCGAAACGTCAGTGCCTCACTCGGATGCCGCCGTGCAAACGCCGCCGACACAACAGGGAGCCACCGAGGCGCGCTACGTCTTCGATACTCAGAAGCAAGAGTGGGTCTATGTTCCTGCTGGAAACAGTGGACCAATCGGCCCAGACACCAACTTGGCCGCGCCAAACTCGCCCGCCGGCGCACTGACCGGTGGTGCAGCAGCAACCTCAGACGGTCGCGCACTGAAGCAGGCGGTGAATTTCCGTCTTCCCAACGGTCGTAAGACGCGCGTCATCATCATTGACTGGGAGAAGTTGCAGAAGGGCGATTTGACGCAGAACGTTCTGATCCGCCCCGGCGACAAGATCCATGTTGAGAGTGATATTGGCGTCGTCTATATCGATGGTGAAGTGGCGCGTCCTGGCGTCTACAACTTGCCACCGATTGGTGAACTGACGCTCAGCCGCCTCGTCACCGCCGCCGGTGGACTTGGCCAGATTGCTATTCCCCAGCGCGTTGACCTGATCCGCAAAGTCGCCCCCGATCGCGAAGCGGCTCTCCGCGTCAACCTGGCCGCCATCCGCAATAAGGCGGAGCCGGACATTGTGATGCGCGCTGATGACCACGTCATCATCGGTACAAACTTCTTCGCCACCCCGCTCGCGGTGATCCGCAACGGGTTCAGAATGACTTACGGCTTTGGATTCCTCATCGACCGCAACTTCGGTAACGATGTATTCGGACCTCCTCCCTTTACCCAGCAGCAGTTCTGATTTGTCAGAATTGGCGAACCAGAGACGAGGGCGGGCGTAGGAACGCTGGCACAGATCCTCGGAATGAAGTCGGAGCCTGGATCCTTGCATGACAAGCAGCGCGGCGAACACTCCCCAACCTCGTAATGCCGCGTCCGGCGCGGTGGGTGTTGGCGTTGGTGCACTAGACGTGTCAGATCGTGCAGCAATCGCTTGGGGAGCGCTCTTTGTAGTTGCCTTTGTGGGCACATTCTTTGAGTTCTTCCGCTACCAGTTTGTGCAAGCCACCACTCAGGTGCAGGACTGGGGCCACACGCTCTTGATCCCGCTGATCGCGGGTTACTTTGTGTATGTGCAGCGCGAGAAGCTTGCGGTGCAGCGGTTTGCACCGTCATGGGCTGCGTTCGTACTGCTGTTTGTGGGTTTGGCAATTTACTCCGCGTCCGCGTTCGGTCCGCCAGCGATTCAGCATCACAACGTGCGCGGCGTTGGCGTCGGCTTTGCCCTGCTCGGCTGCCTGCTTGCAGTGTTCGGTACCGCCTCGTTCCGCTGGCTTTGGTTCCCATGGGCGTACTGGTGGGTCTTTGGGCAGACCATCTCCGAGCGCGTGATGTCGCGCGTCACGGAGCGCTTGCAGGATTGGAGCGCGATCGGTGCAGACATTCTGCTGAACACACTGGGTATTGACACGGACCGCGTGGGCAACGTGCTCACTGTGCACATGTCCGACGGAACCACGCATCCACTCAACGTTGCTGAAGCATGCTCCGGCATGCGCACGCTGATGGCGTTTCTAGCGATCGGCGTTGCACTGGCTGCACTCGGCCTGCCGCGCTGGTGGCAACGCGTGTTGCTGGTGGTGGCGGGCGTTCCCATCTCGCTCTTTGTCAACGTACTCCGGGTTGCATCGCTGGGCATGCTCTCTATGGTTGATTCAAATTTCAGCACGGGCGAATTCCACAGCATGGTGGGTTTGGTCTGGTTGATTCCGGCATTCCTGATGTTCTTGGGCGTGATGTGGGTGATCCGGAATCTGGTGGACGAAAGTCAGGCTCCAACCGCCCCGCGCACTGGAGTGAAATCATGATTCACTTTCAGCCCAAGGTGAAGTCGGTGTACTTTGCGTTGTTAGCCACGCTTGCCCTTGGTGGACTTGGTCTCCGCATCGGCATGCAGGCGCTTGACGTGTATCTCAAGAAGGACCCGGTTCCGCTACGTACCGACCTTGGCGCAATTCCAACGGTGCTGGGTCACTGGCAGCGCATTGGCGAAGATCAACAAATGGACGCGGCCATGGTGGAGTCGCTCGGTACGGAGAAGTACCTGACGCGTTCCTATGCCATTGATGGCGATCCTGCCAAGGGCGTCATCTCGCTGCACTTGGCGTACTACACGGGCATGATTGATACGGTGCCGCACATCCCAGAGCGCTGCTGGGGAGCAGGCGGTCTAGTGCAATTGGGTGACCCGATCACCATGGGACTGTCGCTACCGATACTTGCCAATGTTGCGCCCGATGCGCCTGTGAATTCCGCTACCGGCGCGCGCTACCCGATGGCGAAACTGGTTGATCCGGTGACGCGCATCGAAGAACAAGTCACCTTACCAGTGGGTGAATTTGCGATGACGGTTTCCACGTTTCAAGATCCGCGTGCTTCGCGCATTGAGCAACTTGGCGGCTATATGTTCATTGCAAATGGTCGCTCCACTGCTAGCACCTTTGGTGTTCGTGCGCTGGCGTTCAACCTCACCGATCGCTTCGCTTACTACTGCAAAGTGCAGCTCTCAGCCCGTTACCCACTTGGCGATACTCCCTCGGCCGTCTCATTTCAGACGAACGCCGAGGACTTTCTCACGCAACTTCTGCCGCCCTTGATGCGGTGCCTCCCCGACTGGCCGTCGATGGAACGCACCACAGCACGGCCGGAACGTAAGGATTGATCGATGGCAAGCAAGCTCAACCGTAAATTCATTTTCGTAGTCGGCGGATTTTCTTTGGCCGCCGTTCTTCTGTTGGTCGCAGTCATTCTGGTCAACCAGTTGTGGCTCAAGAACGCAGATCGGCACATTCGCGCCGGTGATGAACTGATGGCACAGGGCAAAGCCCGCGAGGCAGCGGCTATGTATGGCCGCGCAGTCAGTAAGAAGCCTGACGTAGTGCGCTACATCGAGAAGGTGGAAGAGGCGCTCGGCAAGGTCACTGCCGACACTCCGGCGCAGTCGCTTGAGGACTATCGCATTTTGATGCAATTGAAGCGCCAGCACACACGTGCGCAGCCTGGTGATCCAGAGCAGTGGAAGATTCTGATTGCGGCGCTTGAAGATGAAGCCGAGCTGTACTCCCGTGGTGACGGCTGGATTTCTATTGAGACCGTCGGCAAGGAAATGAAAGAGGTCATGGCTCCGGGAAGCGACGGCATGAAGACGGCGGAGGAGACCGTCTTGTTTGCGCGCGCGCAACGTGAGCAAGTACTGACGTCCGGCGAACGCACCGATCTAGAGAAGCAACTTGAGGCGTTCTTGAAAGTAGCACCGAAGAGCTGGCGCGCGTGGAGTGCACTGGTCTCGATGCGCACGGCGGATGTTGCGCGGCTGCGTGGCGCGGGTCAAACACAGGCAGCATCGCGGCGCTTGGAGCTCTTGGATAAGTCCATCGCTGACATGCGCGCAGCGGCGGAGCCGAATGATTTGCTAGCACAAGAAGCGGTTGCATCCGCGGATCTTGCGCGCGTGCTCCTTGATGCGCGTACGGGAAATCGCATGGACCGCAGCAAGATTGATACGGTGAAGCTTGACCCTGCATGCGCCAAAGCCTCAGAAGCGGCGCTTGCTGCCGGTCGAGGGTCGGCAGTGCGCGCCGTGGCGAGTCAACTTGTTGATGCAAAGGGAATTGATGCCGGCGCCAAGCTTCTTGAAGATTGGCTCGCAACCCATCCAACAGATTTGATCACCGCCGGACTTGATCTTGAATTTGTCAGTCGAGCCGGCGATGCCGAAAAGGGATTCGACCGCACCCAAGTAGCTGCGCGCCGCATTCTTGATCAGCCGCGTTTGCCAACCGGTTTAATGGCAAGCGTCCAGTCGGATTACCGCGCTCGTGCACTGCAAGTGCTTCTTGAAGCTGCCATCATACAAATGGCACGTGGTGTTGACCCGACTCAGAAGACGAAACTCAATGAGCAGATCGTGGAGCTGCGAACCAGTTTGTTAGAAGCACTTCAGAATGATGAAACGAGTCCAGGGATGATCGCGGCGGATGCAAAAATCTTGCAGTCGCGCAAGGATTTTAACGGAGCAGCTAAGAAGTGGGAACTGTATTTCACCAAGGTGCCACAGCCGCCAGCCGATGCTTTCTTCTGGGCAACCATCGTTTACAGTGAACAAAAAGATCTTGGACTTGCCATGCAGACTGTGACCAAGGGTTCGGATGCGTACCCATCTGATCTCCGCCTGGCTGGTCAGCGCGCAGAAATTGCAACTCAACTGGGGCGGTTTGCTGAAGCAGCAAGCCTCTATGAGGCACTTGCCAAGGCATTTCCTGAGCAGGAACAGTATGCACGCATGGCGCAGGATGTTCGTAGTCGGGCCGAAGGCGGTCGTACTGAGGCAGCTCCGGAGATTGCCGGATTGGAAGCCGCGATGCGCTCCAAGGACTTCCCGCGCGCCCGTGAACTTGCAGCGGCGTGGGTGAAGTCATCCGATGGATCATTGCAAGCGATGTACGCGCAGGTCTTGGTTGAGCAGGAGTCTGGCGACAAGGTCGCTGCGTTGGTGCTGTTGCGTAAAGCACTGGACAAGTACCCCGGTAATCCTGACCTCGCTCGCAACGAAGCGCTTTTGGCCACCGAAGATCCGGTGGAGCGAATCGACATGATGATTGCGCGGGTAGTGCCTGATCCAGCGCAACGGAACAATGAGCGAGTGCGCGCGTTGCGCGCGTTGCGGACGGATCTTGAGCGAAATATTCTTGAACTTCGCCGTGCCAATTCCCCTGATCTTGCGCGTAGTGAGGAATTTCTAAAGAGGATTAATGACGTACTGCCCGAGGCAGAGAAGCAGGTGGTGGCGACGAGTGCAGGCGATGCATCAAGCACCGAATTGGCTTTCATGGACGCGCTATCCCGTGGTGATATTCCGGCTGCAGAACTGCACCTTGCCGCCGCGGCAAAGTTGACGTCTTCATCACCGATCCTTGAGGTGATTCTCCGCGCCCGTCTACTTTCCTATCAAGGTCGCACTGCCGAGGCAATTT
>JBILYM010000134.1:0-6150 GCA_044377725.1 Phycisphaerales bacterium | reverse complement strand
GCGCCAGCCCAACACCTTTTCCTCGTCGGGAGTAAGGAGTCGTTCCTCCTTGATTTCTCGGAGGTAGAGCTGAAGTTCGTTTTGGACACTGGTTCGCGCCATACACCCTCGCGATCAGCAAACCAGATCATGAGCCACACGCTCATGCCGGGCGTTGCATCGTACGCAACCCATCGACAATCGCAAGGGTCGTCTTTGGAACAAGTCAATATGAATGTCAAACTCTTTTGGGAGTTTCACATATGCACGAGCCAGATCCCAACAACCCTGATCACGAATCCTCGCATTCCTCTCAGGGCGGGGAACCCAACCATCCCAGTGACCAAAAATCACCGCTTCCAGACGCTGCAAACGCTGATTCATCTCACTCAAGCCGTGCCGATGACACCGTTGCTGGCCCGGAGGCGGACCTCACGGAGAGCCTCAGATCGTGGCCGATGGGCGGCAATCGCCCGACGGTTCGGATGATCCGAACAGCCTCTGGAGAGCGTGCTGTTCAGGTTCGGTTAGATCTGGGAATTCTGCAATTGGCCCTCAACGGACGCCCGGACGGGCGCCGCCCGCACGGCGCGGACTCCCTTTTGGACTGGCACATCGCCCGACTGGAGGCACACCGTCAACGCGCGGGAAGCGATGAGGGGATGCACCTCAGTTCAAAGGAGTGCGATGCCTTGCGCCACGAGGGGGTCCAGGTCTATCACCGCTATGTGGCGCTCTTTGCCCTTGAGGAATACGAAGCCGTGGTGCGCGATACCGGGCGCAACCTGCGCATGTTTGATCTGTGTCGTGACTTTGGCGCCAGCCAGGGCGATCGCACGGTGCTGGAACAGTTTCGGCCATTTGTGGTGATGATGCGAGCGCGTGCCGAGGCAGCCATTGGTATGGCAGGCGGTGACGCGCGACAAGCGTTGTTGGCGGTGGAGCGAGCGCTTGCTGAATTACGTACGCACTTTGATGACAACGGACCGATGGGCGGATTCGAACAGTCCAGCGAAGTCACCTTGCTGCGTGGAATGCGTGATGCGTTGGTGCCGCGCTTGCCAGCGAGCCAGCGCTCCGAATTGGAAGAACGATTGCGCCGCGCCGTCGACAGTGAGAACTTTGAGCTTGCGGCCATCCTGCGCGATGAGTTGCGGGCGCTGGACTATTGAGATTGATGGAAGTTGGTGGAGTTTGATTGAGGTTGAACGTGCCTGTCACCCACGTAGCGCGTGGCTTGCACCCATTGAACGCTCACTCATGTCGCGCGGCAACTTCAAGCATGCTTGCTGCAAACGCCGGGCCGCCCAGCGCTGGGTCGATGGCCTTGAGTCGAGCAACCTTTGGAGCAATTGCTTCGGTCGATCGACTCACTCGGTCAAGAATCTGCAGGCGACGCGTTTGGCATAACCACCACGCGGGCGACTGTTCTGGCACTGCCCGGGACACCTGTTCATAGAGTGCAAACGCCTCAGCGAGCGCAGCGTCTCCACCGATTCCCCACAGTGATTCAGCGAGGGCAAGCGTGAGATCGGCGCGATCTCCGCGCGCAGCGATGGCGCGTCGTGCGGCAGCCTGTGCAGAGTCATGCATGCGGGCCACAATGAATGCGCGCGCAAGAATCTCATCACGTTCAGGGGTCGGAGCGGCCAGATGCATAGTGGCATCGGCCAGTCGCGCGATGCGCGCAATCTGTTGTTCATCAACCGCCGCTGCGGCAACACTGCCGAGGTCAGCAGCGGACATTCGGCGTAAGACCCGCGCCGCGGCGTCGGCAGTGCCGTTGGCATCCGCTGCAGTTGCTTCGGCCACGGTGCGGTCCATTTCAATGGATCGTGTGGCCAGTACCAGTGCGCGGATACGTTCTTCAAGCAGGCGTTGTCGAACCGCTTCGGGCAGCACAGTTCCGGGCAGTGGACGCGCGCGGTCCAATGCTTCAATGGCTGCATCAGCGCGCACTTCGTCATTCAGTGCATCGGCGGCTGCAATGGCCAAGTCAGCACGCAATGCTGGGTCAGTCACGCCGGAACGATCGGCACGATCAAGGCCGTCGAGTGCAAGGGCCGCGCGCCGCGCTGGCGATTCGCGCGACTCCACCGCAGTGTCACTGGATAGCACCAACGCGGACTGCTCAACTCGCCACGCCGCATGGTCTGGGTGATCTGGGAACCGAGCGACGGCAGTGGCAAGAACCCGTGCAAACAGCACGGAATCGCCAGTTCCGCGCGCCGCTGCAACCGCCGCATCAATCGCATGACGCGAGACCGGCTCCGAGGGATACGCCTGCGCAAACTCCAAGAGCGCGGTGGCGCCCTCGGACGGATGACCCAAGAGAAGTTCGGCGCGACCGAGTTCCAGCATGGCAAGTGTGCGGACGCCCGCATCAAGAGCCGGATCAGCAAGCGCAGCGCGAAGCAGCGCCGTGCCGGCCGCGCGACCATCACTACTACTGCTCGCCGCCAACGCGCGCGCTACACGCACTACGGGGTCGTCCATGCTGCCCGCATGTTGTGCGATCCGCGCCAGCGCTGCCGCACGCACGGCGGTGCGGCGCGCGGGCGGAGTGGTCGCAACGGCGTCGAGCCATCCGCGCCACGCCGGTGCCGGGCCGGGCGCACCAGGCGTTGCAGTGCTGGTGGCATCCGCTGCCGCGGCGCGAGCGAGTCGAAAGTCGAGGTCACCAAGCAGCAGGCGCGAGTCGTCGTCAAGTGCAGCGCTGTATCGCGCGCGGAGCGCGTCGAGCGCGCGGCGACGACCACTGGCGTTTGCCGCGGCGTTCTCTGCAAGTGCAGTGATGGCAAGAATGCGGAACACCGGTTCTACAGCGGGGTTGGCAGCAAGGGGTGCCAGCACGGCGTCTGCTTCGGCGTGGCGACCAATACGCGCTAAACCTAGGCCGCAGCAGGCATCGGCAAGGGTGCGCGCATTCCCGGAAAGTGCACCGCGCATGGCGGCAAGGCGCGTCGCGGCGCTCTCGATGATTGCTGCTGCATCGGTTTCTGGCAGTGCCCCTGACCAACCCGCAAGGACTGCAGCACAGGCGCGGATCAGGGGAATTCGTTGCGCAAGTTCCACCGCGTCCAGTCGGGTCGCCAGTTCCGGAGTGACCGTACCCGCGGCAATCGCTGCGCGTGCCGAGCGTTCAGCAGCGCGCGTCCACGTCAGTGCGTTGCGTAGCAGTGCGGTGCAGCGTTCGCGCTGTTCGGGTGTTGGAATGCCAACGATGGTTGCCACACCGCAGCCATCAATGGCGAGGCCAAGTGTGATGGCGTCTTCCGCGGCATCAGCAAGCCATGCAGCGCAGCGCGGATCGTCTGACTCAAGGAGTGGTGCACGCAAGCGCTCCAGGCGGGTCCATGCCGCGGTTGCCGCGACCGATGTCGTGTACGGGCGCCGTGCCTCGGCGCGGGCGAGTTCAGTTGCAGCGGCCAGCGCATCGATGCCGTCCGGCGCGGGTGCTTGCGCGACCAGTGCAGCCACGGTCATCACGATGGCGATCACGGCGCGTTCCCCACCACCGTGGCGCGTGGCTCAAACCCAACGTTTCGGAAACCTGCAGCCACGGCGGCGTCAAGTACTTCGACGGCAATCTCCCAAGGAGCATTATCAGCGGGTGCGATCACCACTGGAAATGCAGGCTGAAACATGCCGTTTGGGTGCGCACTGCCACGCAATTCGGATGCCAATACAGCGCGCAATTCGGCGGGGGTAAACGAGCGCCGCAATGGGGCGCCGGCAACAATGACTCCATCAACGCCCACTGAAAGATGTAGCGCTTCGTCATTCATAGCGAAGGGATCGAGTGGCTTGATGAGCGGCGCGGCTACTTGGTGACTTGCATCACTTGGTGCTGTCACTGCAATGCGGCGCGAGAGATCCATGGCGATCACGCGCTCGTCGGTTGCGTAGTGGGTAGTTGCAATGAAGAACACTAACAATTGAAAGACCACATCAATCATCGGTGTCATGTTGGTGCTGATGGCGGCACCGAGTGATGTACCGCGTAGGCGGCGCGGTGCGCGCCATCCGCGTCGGGGTCTGCCGCCGATGCGTGCTTCGGGCAACGCCGCTGCGAGTGCGTTGAGCGCATGAAGCGCCTGAAGCGAATTGCTTGGCGCATCTGCATGATGGAGTTGTGAGCCCGCGTTAGTCACTGGTAACTCCACCAAGTACCACCAGTCGAACCCGTGCTCGCGCGCGATCAATACCGCTGACCGTCAGTGCATCGGCCACCGCATTCATGGCTGGACGAACCCATGAATACGCCGTGGCACGGTCGGCGCGAATGTTTACTTCCACGCTGGGCTGTCCCTTCATGGCCTGCGCTATGGCTGCTACGAGTTGCTGTAACCCCGCCGTATCTGCCGTGAATTCACGCTTTCCAAGGCGGTAACCGGCAGCTCCACCGTCGGTCGCTGGAATGACGTTCACCACAATGCGCTCCGAGCCATCTTGCTGCTTGGCTGCGCCGGATGTGGGATGTGGCAACGAAAGGTCCACCATCTCCGCACTGGTGACTTGACTCACCAGTACGAAAAACACAATCAGTAGGAACGCCATATCGATCAGCGGCGTCATGTTCGCCTCAAACGATGCAGGTCCTCTGCGATGGATCCGACTGGCGCGCATCAGGCTTCTGCGCCCGTGTTGTTGGCGTTTGAGTGGTTTGCACCGATCACTGCCTCAGCACTCTTGGCCTCGGCACGCAACGCGGCAACGGGCGATCCTGCGCCGCCTGGTCGGAAGCGCATCAGAATTTGCTCCACTTCGCGCGCGCCCTCGGAACCCGCAGCATCAATTCGATTGCGTACTACTGCGAACACGCTGAGTGCAGGAATGGCAATGAGTAGACCCCAGAAAGTGGTCACCAATGCCGTACCGATTCCGCCCGCAAGCGCCACCGGATCAGCGGTTCCACCCATTTGTGCAATGGTGAAGAAAGCCACAATCATTCCATACACCGTTCCAAAGAGGCCAATCATTGGCGCAACTTGGCCAAAGACATTGAGTACTTCAATCTTTCGTAGGCGTCGCACCACCAATTCATCAGTCATCGATTCCGCCGCTTGCATCATCGCGTCATGACCAGCGGGGGCAGCCAGCAATGCTGCGTGGATCACGCGACCAAAGTCACCACCCTTGGTGCGCGACCACTCAAGCGCCTCAGCAAACTTGCCGCCACTCACCATCGACCGCATATTTTCCACAGCTGACGGAGGGAGCATGTCACTCACGCGGTTCGCGGTGAAGGCAATCCAGATGAGTGCCACACTGGCAACGCTCATGGCAATCAACACCCAAATCATGGAGCTACCGATCCAGTCCACACGCACGCCGCCATCGGGCAACTGGTCGAGCGAGATGAAGAAGGCGGTTGCGAACGACGGTCCAGCACATGCTGGCGCAGCGATGCATCCGGCCGCCAGACTGGCCACCATGGTGGTGGACATTCCGGTGGCATGGCCAAGGGTGCGGGTAGCAACGGCTGGGAGTGAGTAGCTAGTCATTTGCTGATGTTTCCTGCAGGCTGGTTGCGCGCACGCATCGGTGCAAGTCCGAGCGTGACGCGGTCGAGAAGTAGGTATCCGTTGCTGCCGCCGTGGCGTTCGCCGAGTGCGCGCAGTGCGCCGTCGGCGGATGTTTCCACCAGTTCGACGCAGAGAAATGTTGCAAATCGAGAGCCATCCGTCGTAGTGGGATTGAGCCGATCGGCGGTGGAGAGCAGTGTGGCGTTGGCACTGCGTGCGGCGGTACGGAGCGGGGTGGGCGCGCCGCGCGCGATGACGCAGATGGCGTCCGGTTCAAGCGCGCGCCACACGCGTTCAAGTGCCGCACCAAGGTCCGGCGTACCTCCGGGCGCACTGCGTTCAGTAAACCAGCGCAATGCGGCGGCGGTGTTTGCGCGCGTGGCTGCAGCTGGAGTGCCGGGTGCAAGTTCCACGCCGTTTCCGCGGGCGATGGCCACCGTGAACTGCTGCGTGGGCATGAGTGCCGCCAGGCGCTGGGCCAGTACCGCGCGCGCCGCTGGCAGTGCTGAAAGCAAACGTCCGCCGCCATCAATGAGGAATGCCACGCGCTGTTTGTCCATGGCGAAACTGGCCGCGCGGAATCGTTCGGGAAGTGCGCCGCCGAAGCCGAGCTGGCCACCGAAACGGGCGGCAGCATTCGCAG
>JBILYM010000133.1:0-6181 GCA_044377725.1 Phycisphaerales bacterium | reverse complement strand
CACCAATTGCTCATGAATGGCAACCGCGCCAGCCACTTGCATGGCAGTTGGGAATGTGTCGTTTGAACTCTGCCCGTAGTTGACATCATCATTTGGATGCAGCGGATCTTTCGAGCCGATCGGCTTGCCGCGCATGACACTGGCGGTGTTGGCGATCACCTCATTGACGTTCATATTGGTGCTGGTGCCGGAACCAGTCTGAAAGACATCAATCGGGAAGTGCCGCATCACTTGCCCGCGGCGATCCGCAAAGTCTTCAAGCAGGCGCTCACATGATTCAACAATGTCGTTTGCTTTCGCACGCTTCAATTCGCCAAGCTTCAGGTTCGCCTGCGCGCACGCACGCTTGAGTTCGAGGTACGAGGCAATCACTTGCGGCGGCAATGGCCGGCCACTCACCGGGAAGTTCAACACAGCGCGCTGCGTGGTGGCACCGTGCAGTAATTCATGGTGAACATGCATTTCCCCCATGCTGTCGGATTCGATACGGGTGTGCGATGGTGCTGAAATAGCGGCTGCGGACTTCTTGGTGCGTTTCGACATGGTTGCTGGCTTGTTCTTGGACATAGTCTTGGGCATGGTCTTGGGCATGGTCTTGGACATGATTGTGGGCTTCGTTGCGGGCTTCTTCGTGGGGCCGTATGGGCAATCATCGTAGCGATGACATGTGTGTGCAGGGGGTGCATGTGGCGGCTTACACTTTCGCCGTGCAACTTCAGAATAATTCTTCGATCACCGGGAGTTCAGCGCCTCGCACCATGATTGTCGAGGACCTCTTTCTTTCCGCACTTGACGTTCCCACAGCCGAGCGTGTTGCGTGGCTGACGGCGCATGCCGACGTCAGCGCCGCGGAGCGCGCGGCTGCCATGGCGATGGTGGCGGCATTTGAGGCAGGTGCCGGGCGTGTGGACGCAGCGATGGGCGCGATGCGTGTTGAACTGAGCGACGCCATGGCTCACGGCGACGGTAGTGCTGGGCGCTATGTGCTGTTGCACCGATTGGGTTCGGGTGGATTTGGAGATGTATTCCTTGGTCGCCAAGAGCATCCGGTACGGCGCCTAGTTGCTGTGAAGATCTTGCGAGATGCGCTCTCTTCGCCCGTTGCACATGCACGCTTTCGTGTGGAACAACAGGCAGTAGCTTCGCTTGATCACCCTGGCATTGCATCAATGCTTGAGACCGGGGAATTGCCCGATGGTCGTCCGTGGTTCGCCATGCCGTTTGTTCCTGGTCTACCGATTACTGACTTTGCTCGGGAACATTCGCTTGGTCTGCACAGCCGGGTTCGCATGGTGACCGATGCCTGTGATGCCGTCGAGCATGCACACCGCCGCGGGGTGATTCATCGTGATTTAAAGCCTGCAAATGTGCTTGTTGCTGATGATGCCGGCGTGGTTCGCCCGCGAGTCATTGACTTTGGTGTAGCTAAATTGGCAGATGCAGCATTCATGGGCGCGGGCACCAGTACGGTGGAGGGCGCCTTAGTGGGAACGCCGGAGTACATGTCGCCCGAGCAAGCGGACGCTGCTCCGCCGGACACGCGCAGTGATGTGTTCTCCTTGGGCACAATTCTCTATGAGTTGCTTGCTGATCGATTGCCGCGCAGTACTGATGCGTTGCGCGCTGGTGGTCGCGCGGGACTTGCAGCCGCTATTCGCGGCACTGTACCAACGGCTCCGTCGGTGTTTGCGCCCGCGACACGGTCAGTTGACAGCGATCTTGATGCAGTATGCATGCAAGCAATTGCTGCCGATGCAAGCGCGCGCTACCAATCCGTGGGCGAACTGCGCGCGGATCTCCAGCGTTGGAGCGACGGCGAGACACCGCTAGCAGTGCACCCTTCGCAATTCGACCGTGCATTGCGATTTGCGCGTCGGCATTGGCGTGGCGTTGCAGTGGCGGCGTTGGTGACATTGGCGCTGCTTGGATCCACGGCATTCTCAGTTCGCCAGGCCAATGCGGCGGAAGTGTCGCGCGCCGATGCGCAGCGCCGTGCCGATCAGAATGCGCGCGTCTTGGAGTACATGACCGGGGTCCTTGCAGGTGCTGATCCAACAGCGCAAGGTGGGCGCGAAGATGTCACCGTGCGCGAACAGTTAGCGCTTGCAGTTGCTGACCTTGATAAGGGAGCGCTGCGCGAGGCGCCGGGCGAAGCGGCGGAGATTCGCTACGCGATCGGTGGCGCCTTCACGGGCATTGGTCGAACTGATGACGCCGTGCTGCAGTACCGCGCCGGCATGGATGCACTGGAAGCAAGCCACACGGATATGCCAGCGCTGGAGTGCAAGCTTGCCATTCAGTGTTCTGCGGGTTTGGCCATTGCTAACCGTGGTGCCGAGGCGGTAGTGATGGCGCAGCGGGCGCTCGCAGTTGCAGACCGCGCTCAGGATGGAATCTTGCGTGGGAGGTCGCTTGCAACACTCGCTGACGCACAGCGTGTCGATGCCACCGATATGGCAGCCGCCAAGCAAAACGCAGAAGAAGCGGTACGCCTACTGCGCTCGATTCCAGAAGCACCGCGCGAAGAATTGTCATCAGCACTCAACAACCTGGGGATTGTGTATTTCATACTCGGTGAAATGGATTTGGGAATCGCTGCTACCGAGGAGGCGATCGAAATCAATCATGGGCTCGGTAAGTCAAATAGTTACACCGCGATGTTTGATCTCCACAATCTTTCGCTGATTGAACGCGGCGTTGGCCGGCTTGATGATGCGGAACGGCACGAGCGCGAGGCGCTGGCGATTATTGAAAAATTGGCTGGAATGAAGCATCCAAACCGAGCAACCGTCCTGGGTGGATTGGCGTTGATCAAGCGTGCCAAAAAGGAGTTTGCGGAAGGTGAGCAGTACGCTCGTGAGGGTTTGCAGATCTTGAATGAATCAGATCAAGGGTCATCGCCCGATGCTGCAATTGCCTACATGAATCTCGCGAGCCTGTTTCGCGACCAAGACAAGTATGCCGATGCGGTAGTCGCTGGACGCGACGCGGTGCGGATATTGGATGGCGTGACGAGCGCTGACCCATGGCTGTGTGCCGCTGCTCGCATGTCACTCGGGCGCGCCTTGACCGTCTCCAAGCGATACCCCGAGGCAGAGAAACCGCTGCAAGAGGCGTGGGTATTACTTGAGCCACTCGGTATTGACCCCAAGCGTCGCTCGTCAGGTTTACTGGCATTGTGCCAGCTGTACAAAGCATGGAACGCTGCTGATCCGGTGGCGCTTCCTGCAGAAAAACTGGAGGCATGTCGCGAGCGTGTGCGTGCATTTGAGGCAGCGCATCCGGGTTCAATTCCTGCTAACTCCTATTGACCAACGCCGCCGGCACAAGTCAATTTCTCAGGCTATTCTTCGGCTCGCTTATCTCGCAACACTCAGGACTCAATCTATGGGCTTCATCAAAGAATTTACGGATTTCGCTGTCAAGGGCAACGCACTCGATCTAGCAGTTGGTGTGATTCTTGGTGCCGCCTTTGGCAAGGTCGTGAACTCGATCGTTACCGATATCTTCATGCCGCCACTCGGTTGGGCCATCGGCGGTGTGAATTTCACTGACCTGAAGTGGGTCATCAAGCCAGCAGTGGCGGCTGCAGATGGTGTTGCGGCGCAAGCGGCAGTGGCCATCACCTACGGTGCGTTTATCGACACAGTCGTTCAGTTTGGCATTGTGGCGTTCAGCGTCTTTGTCGCCATTCGGTTCTTGAACAAACTGTCGAACCTCCGCAGCTTGGCTGAGATGACCAAGATTTCCGAATTGGCAAATCGAGCCACGGATCGCGTCACTGGCGCTGTTCGGTCCGGAGACAAGAACTCGGGCGCTTGAGCCCGCTCAGCTGATTCGCCAACTCACATACTTGAGATCCAGGTACTCCTCGATCCCGTGGTGCCCGCCTTCGCGGCCCAAGCCGCTGTGCTTTACCCCGCCGAACGGCGCCTGCGCGGTGGCCGGTAGCGCGTCATTGACCCCAACGATGCCGTACTGCAGCGCTTCCGCCATGCGCATGATCCGTGCACCGTCGGCAGTGAAGAGGTAGGCCGCCAGCCCGTACGGAGTGCCGTTGGCGATCGCCAACGCATCGGACTCGGTATCGAATGCGCACACTGGCGCAATGGGACCGAAGGTTTCCTCGCGGAAGCACAACATGGCGGTGGTCACGCCGGAGAGAACGGTTGGCGCCATGAATCGGTTGGTGCCACCGGGCACGGTGACGCGCGCGCCACCAGTAGTTACCTGTGCACCGTGCGCCAGCGCATCGGCCACATGTGCTTCGGCTTTCCGAACACCAGCATCATCGACGAGCGGTCCAACTTGCGTGCCCGGCGCACGACCATCGCCAACTTTGAGCGCTGCCACGGCGGTGGTCAGCCGGTTGACGAATTCATCATGCACTCCGTGCTGCACCAAGAACCGGTTAGCGCACACACATGTTTGCCCGGCGTTGCGGAACTTGCTTGCCATGGCGCCAATAATGGCTTTATCAAGGTCCGCGTCATTGAAGACAATAAATGGCGCGTGCCCACCCAATTCCAGTGAAACGCGCACCACATTGGCGGCACTCTTGGCCAAGAGAATTCGGCCCACTTCTGTGCTGCCTGTGAAACTTACGTGGCGAACAGTGAGCCCATCAAAAAATGTGTCTGCAATGGCAGGTGCATCAAGTCCAGTGATGACGTTGAACACGCCGGCAGAGAATCCAGCTTCAACGGAAAGTTCGGCAATCGCCAGTGCGCTCAGCGGCGTTTGCTCTGCGGGTTTGACAACTTGCGTGCAACCAGCAGCAAGAGCGGGGCCCATTTTTCTGGTGACCATGGCGATTGGGAAGTTCCATGGGGTGATTGCTGCCGCCACGCCTGAGGGTTGGCGGAGCACCAACAATCGCTTACCTGGATCGCTCGCCGGAATCGTTTCGCCGTAGACACGCTTGCCTTCCTCGGCGTACCACTCAAGAAAGCTCGCTGCGTAGGCAACTTCAACGCGCGCCTCCGCGAGCGGCTTGCCGCACTCTTGGCTGCACAGGTCGGCAAGGCGCTCCACGTCGCGCAGCATCAGCTCCGCTAAACGGCGCAGTGGCTTGGCGCGCTCGATGGCTGCCAGGTTTTTCCACGCAGGAAACGCTCGCGCCGCTGCGTCAATAGCGACGCGAGCATCGCCCGCATCACCATCTGCAACCTGCGCAATCACCGCATCTGTTGCGGGGTTGTAGACCGTAAAGGTGCGCCCAGCGCGCGCGGGTACGAAGGTTCCGTCAATGAAGCACGAAGTCTGCATCCACAGATGGTAAAGCCGCGGAGATCATGCCGTGTCGCGGCGGAGGCAACACACGCGCGCTCGAACGCCACCGATGGCGGTGGGCGCAGGTGACGTGACGAGCGCTTCGGAATTACGCCTTCAGCAAACCGTGCGCAGCCTCAAGGCTCTCAGCAATCGGCATCACGGTGTCGAGGCGCGAAGTCCGGATGGCGATCGCCACGGTATCGCTGGGAGTCAGCAGAATCAGGCGCTGCTCGCGCGCGGTCAGTGCCCGAGCGATCTGCACCAGGAGCCCCATGCCCAATGAAGCCATAAATGGCACCTCGGTCATGTCAAGGATGGTGTGCTTGCGGCGCGTAGCAGTCGCAGCGGTCAGTTTGAGATCGATGGAGCCAACGCCCGCCATGTCGAGCGGTCCGATGATCTGCACGTGCGTGAACGTGTCCGCGGATTCGACGACGTTGATGGTGGTTGGCACCCCTAAAGACTAGCGCGGTATGGATGGGCTCGACGGCAGCCCGCGTGGCCGATACTGGCTCAATACCAACCAAAAAGGCAAGAGGCCAGCAGTGATTGCTGGCCTCTTACGCTGCGAGTGGACCTGATCGGGGTCGAACCGACGACCTCTTCCATGCCATGGAAGCGCTCTTCCAATTGAGCTACAGGCCCAGCGTTTGGCACACCAGTCGGTGCGCCGAAGTGAACAAACATTATACCCGCGTGTTCGTGACGCACAAGCGCCGCGGGCGTGAAACACGCGCGCGGCGCTTGGATCAATAACACGTGGACAGACAGCGTGTAGTGCGCGATTCGCGGGCAATCACTGCGCTGCAGTGATCGCGTTCACGTAGTCGCCCTTGGGACGAATGCCGACCCACTTGCCTGCAGGCTGGCCGTTCTTAAACAGGATCACCGTGGGGATCGATTGAAT
>JBILYM010000132.1:0-6189 GCA_044377725.1 Phycisphaerales bacterium | reverse complement strand
CAGCGGCCGCTCGAATTGGGCATCGATATGGTGATGCATTCCACCACCAAGTACCTCGGCGGCCACAGTGACACGGTTGGCGGCGCGCTGGTTGTCGGTGATAAGGCGCTTGCCGAGAAGTTGCGATTTATGCAGAATGCCATCGGCAGCGTCATGGGGCCGTTCGATGCGTACCTCACGCTGCGCGGAATCAAGACGCTTGCGGTGCGCATGCGTCAGCACTGCACCAGCGCGGCACGTATCGCTGCGTGGCTCGAGGCGCACCCGAAAGTTGAACGCGTTGTCTATCCCGGTCTCGCGAGCCATCCGCAGCACGCGCTCGCGGCGCGACAGATGCGCTTGGACGGCGCGCCCGCAGGCGGTGGAATGATCACCATCTTCCTCAAGGGTGGCATTGCCGAAAGCCGTCGATTCTTGGAGAACGTGCACATCTTTGCCCTCGCCGAAAGTCTTGGTGGAGTGGAAAGTCTCATCGAGCATCCCGCCATCATGACCCACGCGAGCGTGCCACCCGAGCAGCGCGTGCAACTTGGAATCAGCGATTCCCTGGTCCGCCTGAGCGTCGGAATCGAGCATACGGATGACTTGCTGAAGGACCTTGAACAGGCGCTTGCGAAGGTCTGACTTGGACTAGGCATTGGCGATGCGGGTTGGAATTCCGCCGCGCCACGCAATACCCCACCCTCACGGGTCGTTCGCCCCTCAATGTCTAGCCTTGCATTCATCGCTATCTGTGCCGGCATCGCCGTAGCCCCTCCGACCGCTGCCACCGCCCCGCCAACTGGGGTCTCCGGATCGCCCGTGGCGCCTGTGGCGGCACCCGATCCGGGGGGAGTCTTGGCCGGACCGTCGGTCGCGGCATCGCCGGCGAAAGCCAAACTCACCATTATCGACCGCGGCTTTGATGGCATGCTCGAACCGCTCGATGCGGAACCGGAGACGGCTGCCGTTTTTCGGCTGAAACTCGATGATGAGTCCCTCTGGGCAGTCCTGGCACGCGACGCAGCCCGCAGCAAGGCCTTCTCCGATTTCGTCACCGCGCACTATGAGCAGGTGCTCGCGGCTGGGTCCGACCTCCAAGCGATGCGCTCGATGGAACCCGCCGATCGGGCAGCGGCATTCGGGCGAATCCGCAAGCTCTTTGCGGACATGCAGCCGTTCGCCGCGCGGGGCACGCTCATCGACGAGTGCAGCGCGATCCTCACCGCCGAACAGCAGACCGAGGCGCGCCGCATGGTGACCGAGTGGCATGCCGCGCGCAAAGCGGAACTGCGCCGGGAGATCTTCCCAGATGGCACCGGCGAACTCGATCGACAGGCCGACGAACGCCTGGAATTCCGCATGCGCCTCGAGTCGATCGGTGGCATGGTGAAGCGCACGATCACGCAACGCGCGGAATCCCGCAAGGCGCAGTTTGAAGACGTCACCAATCGCCTTGACCTCACCCCGGAACAGACGGAGAAGGTGCGCAACCTGTTCATGGAGATCGGAGTGCAGGAGATTCAGGGTAAGCGCGAGCCAAGCGCGTACTCCATGCGCGAACGGCAACACATCTTCGGTGAGCTCGCCAAGATCCTTGATGAACCACAGCGGGCAAAGCTCCGTGACATGATCATCAACCGCGGGGCTTCGCAGCAGGCACCGTGACCGGCGCGGGTATGACGACCGGCGCGGCCGGACGTTCCGTCCAACCTTTGCCGTCCCACAGGCAACGGTTTGGATCCACGCCGAACAAGCCGCGGGGATCGTTGAGATCGACTTCTGGCAGCGGACCCGCGCCAACACGCGCGAGTGCTTCGCTCCACGAACGCGGCGCGCCAGCAATTGACCCGGCAGCGAGCGAGTGAAGTCCGTCTACTTGTGACTGCGCCATCGCGGGCGCTCCGCTGGTACGCATGGCTTCACAGTCGGCACGGAAGCGCGCACTGCCACCTTTGAGAATTTCCGGATGACGATCGAGGAGAGCCGCGGCGCCGCTACTTGCCAATGCGTCTTTAGCACGGCTGCCCTCGCCGCGGCGATACAGCGCAAACGCCCGTACCAGCGACATCACCGCTTCGGATCGCTCGGCAGCTTCCACACGTGCATCGGACGACGGATCGAGAAGCATGGCTAACGCCAACATGCGCGACCGATCGGCGTCGGCGGCCGCGTGATCAACCAGGAACAGAGCCGCACTGCGTCCCATCTCTCGAACATCAAGCGCACCTGCCAGGGAGGCAAGTTGCCGCGCCAGCGCACGATCCACGTCGGGCGCGGGTGCCGCGGAAGCACGATCCATCACATCCTCAGCAAGCGCCAAGTATTCGGCACTGCGCTCCGGCTGCAGTGCAGCCAGGCGTCGGTCAAGTTCTGCTCGCCAACCATCCGCAGCGTGAGGCGCAAATGCAAGCGAAAGTGTCGCTGCGCAGGTCATCGCCACCATCCACGCGCATCGGCACCACCGGGTGTGGCAATACATCACTGCACCTGCCCTTCCGGGGCAATGCCCAATGCGGCAATCTCAAGTAGCGCCCGCGAAGTTGACACGAGTTGCGCAAACACGTCCGGCGCTATGGCGCGATCCGCCGCCGCGCGCTGCAGCAACGTGTTGATTGCACTGCGCCGGCGCGGCATGCGCTCCGCCAGTATCGCCGCGTCAAGTTCAAGGATTCCCACCAGTTCTGCCACCGCTGCTTGCGGCCCAGGCGCCGCCAGGCGACGTCGCGCGTCCGATGTACTGATGATCAACTTCAGTTCCGATGCAGGAACAACGGGGCCCGCTTCAGTAGCGCGCGCCGCGAACCACGCACGCAACGCATCTTCTGGCCGTGCATCAACACTCACCGGACGACCCGCAAGCGCGCGTACAACCGAATTTGCACTGAGCGTGAACTCCTGCGCCACCGAATCGATGCGGTGCTGTTCGGAAGGAACCAACGCCGCGTAGTGATCAAGAAGCAGCAGCATGGCGGCGGCGCGGCGGCGATCATCTGGTCCGCGTGGAACGGGTTGCCCAGAGACGATCCCGGCCAGTGCGGCGGCCTCGGACACGTCGACCGCTGAAGGAATCTCTGCAGACAATGCAGAAACCATGTTCGGGCCGGTGGCAAGGACGTCAGCAATCACGCCCTGCGAAACAGAACGTAGTTGTGGTGACGGGGACGCCAGTGCCTCGCGCGCGAGTGTCGCGGCATCAATGGGACCAAGGTCAGCAATGGCGCGGGTGCGGAGCGAGCGCAACAGGGCCAATTTGTCGTCATTTGCGTTACGGGAGCGCAATTCTGCGTCAAGTCGCCCATCGGTGGCGGCAGGACGACCAGCCGTGCGCTCGGTGCGGCCCTTCCAGCGATCGAGATCATCAGGGGCGAGCCCCAGCGGGTCTTCGACCTGCGCAATGCGGGCTTCGGCATCACTGGTGCGTCCGCGTTCTAGTAGCCGCGCGGACTCAACCATCGCCACCAGCTCAGCAGAGTGGGCAATTCGAAACGTGGGATCTTCAGCAGATGTCCGCGCCAACACAAGTTGCGAAACGCGAACCCAGCGATCAACAAGTTCTGGGCGCACGCCACGGATGCGTGGAGAATCATTTGCAGCCACTACTTCAGTTGAGGCAGCAGCAAGCGCGGTGGCGAAATGATCAGCGGTACGGGCTCGATCCGCCATGTCCGCGCGTGTCGCAGAAACCAGCCATGGCTCCCACCACACGCCCGGCCGGCGTGCAGCCAGCACACTGGTGAGGCCATGCAGCGAAACGGCACTCACTGTTGGATCTTCAAGCCACGTTCGGAACATGGAAGAAATTCTGGATCGGCGCGCCGGTTCGCCAGTCCATGCCAACGCGTCGAGCAGCGTTCCCGCAGTGTCAGCGGAAACTCCCGGACGCTCAAACGGCGCGGTGCGGCGCAACATCATGTCAATGAGCGACATGATTCGAGTGTCGCGTTCATCGCGCAGCGGTCCCGATGAGGTCGCTGCTTCCGTGGCCTGAAGCCATGCATCAACCACATCCGCCGCTTGCGATGGATTACCTGAAAAAACTGCGTCGCACGCAGCTTTGGTGCGCGGAACAAGCCAGTCCAGGGCGGCTTCGCCAAATGCCAACGGCGCGCCACCAGCGGAACGAAGGTCCAGTGCGGCAATGAGTCCAGCAGCACCACTCCCGCGCCAGATTGCCTCCGGTGTATCGGTGCGAACGGCGCGCATCACTTCCAGTGGCGATCGCAGAATCTGTCGGCTCTCGGAATTACCAATCCGCGGATGAAGTGCAACGATCGCCTCCAGAATCGATTCACGACGACGTGTTCCGAGGAGCGGCCATGAAGCACAGAACGCATCCGTGGAGCGACTCCATGCTGCGCGATCAGCATCCGACGCAGTAGTGCCGGCACCAACGCGGGCTTGCATGGCGAGAAGTTCCGCCTCCTCGGCGGCGATGGTCTCCAACGCAGTACGTGCCCAGTCCGGCGAAGCGTCAACACGCAGAAGCGGCGGGCGCGAGTACATCGCCGGAACGGGCGGCGTGTTGCGTGCCAGGGCGGATTTCTGGTTGTTGGCTGCCGCGGCGCCTGAGCGGCCTGCCGACGTTTGCCGCGGATCAACGTCCGTCGCTGCGGTCTTCCGCGCCTCACCTTCGGCGCTTGGGGCAAGCGGCCCGTTGCGTGAAGACGAATCGGCATTGGCGGAAGACGCGGTGCTGGTACGAGCCGCGCGGTCGGCCGCAAACCACACCAAGCCAACGCTCACTGCCATGGCAATCATTAAGATTCCAAGCCCAATTGCTAACTCCATGCCACGACTGCTTGCTGGTGCTGCGGGCGCAACTTCCGACGTTTCCACTTCTGCAACCGCCGTTGGCACGCGACCAACAGAGTTGCCCACCGAAACCGCACGTAACGCACTATTCACCATGGCCGAAAAGTCAACACCCCGAGTACGAGCAAACGCCGCCAGCCGCGCCCGTGTGCGCGCATTCCAACCACCGCTCGAACGAATGATGAGCAATACTTGTTGGTCAAGCATACGCTGCCGATCAGTTGGTCCGCCGGTCTGATTCATCGGCGATCTCCGTTTGGCGTCACTGCATTTGCGGGCCGTTGCGCGGGTCGCTCAGGACTCAAACCGTCGCTCGGAGATTTGGAGAGCCGCACATCAAGTGCAGAGAGACGCGCGGATGCCGCACCATCTCCAAAGCCATTTCCAAGTTGTCGAACCTGCTCCAAGAGTGAGCGCGCACGCGGTTGATCCGTGCTTGCAATGGATTCAATCTGCATCGCCTTCGCTTCAAACCACGGTTCAGTTCCGGCAGCATTGGCGGAGAGCACTTGGCGCAACAAGGCTGCCGCGCCCGAAGCGTCGCCTGAAGCAACCCGTAGGTCCGCACTTGCGAGGAGCAATGCTGCGGACTTTGGAGAACTAGCCAACGCTGATGTACCGGCGCGCTCCGCTCCGGTGCGATCGATGGATGGTTTCCCTTCGCGGAGCAACTCAGCTTCGGCGCGCATCCACATAGCTGCTTCGGCGGTACCGGCAGTTTCTTGCCCAGAAATCACCGCTTTGGCAACGGCGGCGCGAACGGCTGCGCCACAGGCGGGATTGCGAAGCACCGCTCCCATGAGTGACTGCGCTGCCACTCGAACCCAAGGTGATGCGGGTTCAACCGCCAGGAGCGCAATCAGCGCATCGTCCATTCGACCGTCAAGCGCGGCGATCTGCGTGCGCCGCGCGGCAAGCTCTGCCGCAAGCGCGCTATCAATCGCTGCAGCACTTCCGGATGGTGGCGTTGCAGTGGACGCCGTGTCCGCCAGCAATCGTGCTTCCAACGCCACTAACGAATCCGATGCACGCATGCGGTCGTCAAGTGCAATGGCCAGCTCAAGTCGACGGCGAAGTTCCAACGTGCCCTCTTCGCTTCCGCCGGCAGCGACATCGTCGCCGGCAGCAAGGGCACGCCGCGCGGCTGCGCGTCGCTCGTCTCCGGTGAGTGATCGAAAGCGGCGATACAAGCCATCAAGTGCTGCGCGTCGAGCCGCAGGGGCAAGTTCAACGGCAACGGTATCGCTGAGTAATGCGTCAATATCAATAATTGCTGGAACATCCGTGTGCAGAACGCGCCACGCGCGCGCGCGAACTGCTGCTGAAGTTTCGGGCAGATCGGCGATGATTGAATCAACGATGGCAGTGATACGAGACGCAATGGATTCACTTCCT
>JBILYM010000131.1:0-6204 GCA_044377725.1 Phycisphaerales bacterium | reverse complement strand
CCGAGCGCATTGGTAATGGCATCCAAGAACAAATCCAGTGGATCACCCGCAAGTGATGAACTCTTGCGACCACCACGCCGACGACGTCGACCACCTGCACTCATGGTGCACCTCCGGCCGGAGACTTACCCGACTTCACAGCCTCACTTGGCTGGTCGGCGACCGCTGGAAGTGTCAACGGCACCGGACCGGTGGATTCGGATGCGCCATCTAAGAACCCGCCCGCTGCGCCGTCCCACAATTGCCAGCCCACCTCGTAACCACGGCGAATCAATGCATTGCGCAGTGTTTCAAAGCGCGGAATTGCATCCTCATGCACAACGAACACGACGTAGGACGTATCAGGAAGTCGCTTGGCGAGGGCGCCAACAATGCGCGCATCGGCGTTCGGATCCTTGAGGTCTGCAATACGAACTGGTGTGCGTGTTGCGTCCAGTTCACCAAGCACCACTCCGGTCGTCATTGGCTCGACGAATACCGGAGCTTTGGGGTACTTCATTCCTGGACGAAACTTCACGCGCTCACGCAAGACCTGCGCCTCTGCGGCGCGCGTAGCAGCAACAATGCGCTCGCGGAGTTCTTTAATTTGCTGAGTCGCTGTCGCTTGCTCCGCCACGATTCGTTTCATTTCCGCATCAGCATCCGCAACACGCTTACGCGCTCGCTCCACCAACATTGCTTTGTCTTTGATGCTGTAATCGAGAAGATCCACCTCGGCCTTCGTTACATCGCGACCACCTTTACGGTCGTCAATCGAGCGCTGCAAGATTGCAATCTGTTCGCGGAGCACCGGAATGCGGGCCGTTGCGACTTCTGGATTCGCTGCGCCACTCTTGTCGGGTGTTGCCTCCATCTCATCCGTCAGACCATCCATGGCAATGAGCAGCGCCACCAGAATCAGGATGCCGGTGAGGCAAGCCATGATGTCTTGGAAGGAAAACAGGCTCAGCGGAGCCTCTTCGCGCTTCTTGCGTCGTCCCATGGGTCACTGCCAATCGGTGAGTTTCAGGCGCGAAAGCACATTTTCAGTGGTGAAGTCAGTAATGCCGTCAAGCAGCGCCTCTTCGCGCTTGTACACCCAAGTGGAAAGCAGCTGGATGATGACGGCAGCGACGAGTGCAACCAGTGTTGTCTCAAAGGCCGTAGCCAAACCACCAACCACCGGTCCCAGCTTGCTCTTGATGCTGCCTGCGTCACTACCCGTCTGCGTCAGAACATCGGTGAATGAACCGATCGCCTGCGATAGACCAACAACGGTACCAATGAAGCCAAGAATGGGAATGGTCCAGATGAGCGAACGAATGACTGTGTAACTCGAGTCCACGCTTGACCCGTCGGAATCCGCTTGACTTTCAAGAACCGCACCAACATCACGCACTTCTCCAATGTTGCCAAGGTTGGAAAGCGCCATATCGATTCGACGGAAGAGCAGGAAATCCTTTGGGCGCTCAGCAACGGCCTTGATGCGACGCAAGACGTCGCCGGAAGTACCAGGGCTCAGGATGAAATCGCCGCGGCGCGGCACGATGTCCACGGCACGGAGCGCACGCAGTTGGATACTGGTCTTGATCCACTTTGCGAAGAGAATGCCGAGGCACCACCACGAAAAGAACACCACCGCCCAATTGGTCCAGCAACGATTCATCATGAGTAGCAAGTAACCATCGGGCGCAACAAGGACCAAGATGAGTGCGACCAAGATGGTCATCACTGCTGCCACGCCAAGCCACAGCGGCGCGGATGCCACCGTGTAGCGGCCGGAC
This sequence comes from Phycisphaerales bacterium, assembly GCA_044377725.1. Taxonomy (GTDB): domain Bacteria; phylum Planctomycetota; class Phycisphaerae; order Phycisphaerales; family SM1A02; genus UBA966. The sequence goes on along the minus strand of JBILYM010000131.1, from coordinate 4,441 downwards.
GGGAATCCGATCATGCACTCGATGTCGCCGATGCGAGCGTCGAGTTTCGGTTGCGTAGTAACGGCTGTGGCGGGTTGGGTTGGCTGTGCCATGGGGTGCTCCGTGTTCTTCCGCCGAGAGTATCAGGCGCTTTCGTTCATTTCTGTGCCGCGTAATAGGTGAGAACTTTCAACCGTCTCGTGCACCGCTGCCCAAGAGAGCGCTGAGAAGGCAAGTACCAGGCACGCAGAAACGGCGCCCTGCGCACCCACCATCGGTGTTGGGCTGTTTAACCCAGCAAACGCAGCCGCAAAGATGCACGCCATGGATCCGGTGGCAGCGATGATGCCACTCCAGAAGACTCCTGTGGCACTGGGCCCCTTGTGCCGTATCGAAGACACGCCGGCCCAACCGAGTGCGCCCGCGCCAGCAGTGCCAAGAATCATTCCCGCGAGCGTCCATGGTGAATACCAGAAGACGCCGAGCGCAATGCATGCCACACCCATCAGCGCCGCGGTGGAAACAGCAACAATACCCATCGGGCGGATACCGGGAGAGCCCGCAGCATCAAGTGCAACCAGGAGGGCCGCGATTGGGACAAGAAGTGCAATCACCAGCGCCCAAGGCGCCCACGGGGCCAGCGCCAGCGCGCCTGCTGCGGCAAGAACTGCTGCCACTGCAGATACAGAAGCCGCGCGAGCGGGCTCTGGTGGAAGAAACGCCACTACCCAACCACCCAGAACCGCGAACGCACACAGGCCGCGGACTGCGATACCTAACGCACCCTCGTGCCACCACCATGAAAGGTCGCCCGCGTCGTCGCGTGAAGTTGGTAAGGCCAACATGATGGTCGCAAGGACCAGTGCGCAGATCACCACAGGGCGAACGAAGGCGCTGCCCATGAATCGTCGCGAGCTGTACTGGGGGAATTCCGCGGGTGCCGTGCCCGAAAGTTTGTCGCCAAAGCCCGGACGGTCTTCTTGCATTTCCACCGCGCGCACGCCCGTTGCAACCACCGACCCGTCCGCATTGAACACTGCTCGTACGGTGGTGGCCGCTGACCAAACTTTGCCATCGACACTCAACGCGTGCACACGTGAAAGCGCTCCGCGCCGTGCCAATGTCCGTAGCCGTTCCGCATCGAATGGACCAGTGCGCCTGCCAGCGAATCGGACAAACCATGGTCCAGCAGCAGAGCGGCCATGGCCATCGTGCCCGGGCTTCGCAGCGCCTGAGGACGCCCCCGCATCGAGACCGTCGAAATCGTCAAACTCGGGGGCATCTGTCACGGCTTGCTCCCTCGTTTGATGGTGAACACCATGTTGCCCGGCGTCACGGTCGCAGATGCGGATTCAAACTCAACAAGGCCGCCCTGCTTCACTGTTCCCAGTTTGATCATCATGCCAGGGTTGCTGCCGATCGGTGGCTCTGCGATCCACAGTGTCGTATTCGCCGGAGTGACGGTGCTTGTGTTGGGGAGAAACACATCGTTGCCATCAGACTTCACAAAGACACCGGCAGGCTCGTACACCACTGCAAGCGGCGCACATGCCGATGCCATGGCCGACATGTACGCCTTACGCCACAGTTCTGGTTGTACAACTTCGCGCATTGCCACACGCACAGCACGGCTTCGAGCGCGGGCGTCAGTGTCGCGCGGATTGATCCAATCAATGGTTTCTAGCTTCTCTCTAGCAAGACGTTTTACTGCAGCCTCTATCTGCGGGCGGACCACTACCGGCATTTGTGGGGCCATTTTCTCAAGCAAGCCCTGCATCAATAGCGCCGCCAAGGCTCCATCCATCGTTTCATTTTCGCGCAACGCCGAAATTGCGTCGAATGCTCCATCGATATCGTTTACTGATTTTTCATCATCAGCAATGAGCTCGGCCAACTGCTTGCCGAACACCATTTGCGGCGATGGCCCCTCTGTCTTCAACTGCAATTGCTCAAATCGTTCGAACGCCGTCTTCTTGGACTTGCCCTGATAGACCATGACGCTCTTAAAGGCCACACCATCCTGCGGTTGTAGTGGAGATGACCGAGGATCAGATTTGCAGTACCACCGCGAGCCGTCTTTGCGCTCAATCATCCAGTAGGTCAGCTCCTCCACACTCTCCAGTTTCCCTGTCAGATAATCACGCCAGTCGGGCGCACCAGCAAGTAGCGGTATGAGTGTTTCGCTTGCGGCTCCATATGGACTCGATGGATAAGCCTGAACATACGTATCCAGCGCCGCAGCGACTGCGTCTCGGTCTGCCTGCGGTCGGTCTGCCAGCAACACGGTGGGGCGCTGCTGAACCAAAGACCACGCAGTCACCGCTTCCCATGTCGGAAGAGCCACCATTGCAGCCTGGAAGTCCGCGGCTTCCGCAGATTTATCGTGATCGTTGACGTATGACTTCAATGCATCCACGAGTTTCTGTGGCGAAGTTGCAGCGGCTCCAAGTCCACTGAGTTTGCCGACACGTCCAGCCTCCACTCGCGCAGCATCTGTCTTCGAGCGCTGTACCCTCAAAACCGAACGACCAGCAAGCACCTCTTGGGTCACCTCGTCAAATTCGCCGTATTGGCGCTGCACATCAGCAAGTGCACTTTCCCACGCAGTGAATGTTCCATCCCAGGATGCATCGCCGGTTGGCTGAGCCGTCTCGATCTCTTGCTTTTTTGCTTTGGCGCGGGCTATGCCCTCACGCATACGGTCAGTACGGCGCGTGTCGGTTGCATTCCTGTGTGAACGAATCCAGCTAGCAACCGTTGCTTGATCCTCTTCACCCTGGACAAATTGCTTGGCTTCCTCGACGCGATCAGGCTTGGCGCTTTCGGAATCTGCAGCGCCAGCCTCCGCCATGAGGCTTGTAAAATTCTGACGCTTCTCGGCGATGGCAGCACGAGCTGCTGTGAGCTTTGATCGTGCTGTGGCAATCGTCGGCGACCCAGCAACTGCGGGCTCTTTCTCTGCCTCCGCAAGCTGTTGATCTGCCTCCGCAAGTCGGCCGGCGTCAACATTGCTCGTGATCGCGGCGGCGATGTCATCGATCCGCTTCAGCGCCTCCGACTGGCGCAGGACATAGACGGTGACTGCTGATCCGGCAACAAGAACCAGCACGACCGCCGCAATCAGCGCCAAGCGCTTCATCCGTGCGGTGCGCTCGAAAGAATCAATCTTTCGCTCAGCGCTCGCGCGCAGGTCATCCGGGACCCCCGCTATGGTCTGCTCCGCCGAGCGAAGCGTCTTGCGCAAACCAGGAAGGGTCACAGCATCGTCATGTACGAGGCGTTCCAACGCAGCAACCCGGTCAATATTTTCACGATGCGCCGCTGCATCTGCTTGGCGAGCGGAGAGCCACGCCTCAGCCTCATCAACGCGCGCGAGCAGGTCTCCTGGCATTTCGCTGCCGTATGAGAGCATGCGCTGCTCAAGGTCGCGCCATGACTCCAGCGCCGCCTGTGCACCCGACTCGTTCTCCGCAGCCCACTCTTCATCGAGCAGCGCGATGACCGCGCGTGCTTCCAGCGCTGTTCGTGTGGCAAGTGCGCGATCAAGCCGTGCACGCAACTGCGCAGCGACCTTTGCTGCGCCCGACCAATGCCAGTTTCCATCTTCAAGCCGCGTGACGGAAAGCTCTGCGTCGTCAAGCGCGCCATTCTCTAAGGCATCCTCAAATCGATCACCAAGTTCATTCGCGGTTACTGGCTCAAGAGCGGCGCGATCTTCAAGCCATGCCGGATTGTCGCTATCGCGAGCCACCAATTCGCGGAGTATTTCCAGCCGCTCCCATGCAGATGCATCAGAAAGTACCAGCCGCCGCATGCGGGCGAGTCTGCTGCGAAGCGGCGCAGTAAGCATAATTGCCTCTTCAATCTCTACGATTGCGTCACTGGAAATTTCATCTTGCAGCGGCAACTTGTTCTTGGAACAAAGCGTGCGCCACTGTCGCATCACTTCGGAATCAAACGCTGCGGCCAGTTCAAACACTGAAGGTTCCGCTTCCGCCTCCGCGCATGCTTCCAATCGAAGACCGGCGCGGGCGTAACCAACCGCGCGATCCATGCGCCGACGCAGTGTGGTTGATTCTTCAGATATTCGATGCGCCAGCTCGCGGATTTGTGCTTCGTCCCGAAGCCTTCCAGCCACGACCGAGCGGACCGTTTCGAACATTTCTTGCTTGGCTGCGTTCATTTGCTCACTCGTTGTGTGATGGCGGAGTCGAGTAACACAATTCCATCCTCGTTCGATACGCGAATGCGCCACTGCACGGCGCTCCCCTTGCCCTTGCTCGCCGCGGTGGCTTCGATCAGCAGTTGGCTGACGCGATTCAATTCACTATCGATGCGCGGCATGATCGATTCGACCATATCACGGATGACCTTGTTATCTGAGATCAGGGATGATTTCGCACCATCGCCGAGGAATTTCGTCTGCTCTTCGGGCAGAAGTGCATTCTGTACGGCTTGAAGG
>JBILYM010000130.1:0-6214 GCA_044377725.1 Phycisphaerales bacterium | reverse complement strand
CAAGTTCCTTCTCGTTCAACTTGATGGCGCCGGTGCCTGGTCGAACGCGAACGCGTGCGATGGCAGTCTTGCGGCGGCCGGTGCCCCAGAACCAACCCTTGGAATCGGGGCCCTTGGTAGCGGCGCCCTGGCCTTGGGTGACGGGGGTGGAGGTGTTCATTACAGTGGTCATCAGGTGTGTCTCTCTATTCGGCGCGTTGGTCGGCGCTGTGATCAGCGGCGGGCGTTCGGGAAGTCAAGCGTCGCTGGCTGTTGCGCACTGTGGTCGTGCGTGTTGCCCTTGAGGACGCGGAGGTTGCGACGGATGCGGCGACCGAGGCGACCGCGGGGAAGCATGCGGATGACCGCTTCTTCAACCACGAGCTCGGGCTTCGAGGCCATGATGGACTCGTAGGTACGGACGCGCAGGCCGCCTGGATAGCCACTCCAACGACGAAGGGTCTTGGCGGCCAGCTTGTTGCCGGTGACCTTGATCTTCTCCGCGTTCGTGATGATGACGCAATCGCCGCTCATCACGTTGGGCGTGTACTGGGGGCGATGCTTGCCCATGAGGACGAGCGCGACTTCGGTGGCGAGGCGACCGAGGATCATTCCCTCGGCGTTGACGACGTGCCAATTTGGCTTAACGTCGGCTTCCTTCATGTGAGTGGTCTGGCGTGGCATATCTGTTCCTTCGTGGCGCCGCCCGGGATGGGCAGAGAATCGATAAAGATAGGGCTTTTCGCCAAGATGTCAAGGGGAGGGTGTGTTTGACCCCCGGTAGGCTGTGCCGGTGATGACAAACGCTTCCCGACTTCGGCGCGCAAATCTCCTCGCATGGTTGGCAATCGCGGTGGCCGCAGCCCTGTTTATTGTGGAGAGTCGGGGGGGGATTGGGGCGCCTAGTTCCGAGAAACTCGCGGCCCACGCGTCGGTGTCGGCACAACAGGCCATCATGGGCTCACTGGTGAACGGCGCCACGGCACCAGCTTTCGAGACGACCTTCGCTCAACAGTTATCGACAATGCGGGGCCAGGTAGAGGTGCTGACCTCCGTTGATGAACCTGGCTCGGAGTTAGCGACCGCCGCGCTGCTGGCCCGATTGGGAGCTCGCGATCGTGCGCTCGAGTTGCTGGCGGGATTGCAGAATCGGATCGATGCCGGTGATGTGACTGCCGATGAAGCGTTTCTCGAGACGCTGGATGCAGTCACGGAACTGGTGGACGCAACCGCTCAACCCGGTGTGCGCGGGATCTCTGATGAGGCATGCGCCGATGTGATCAAGGCGCTGGGGACCACTGGCAAGACGCTGGTGGCGCAGGCGAAGGGCGATCAAGAGGCACTCGATCGTCTTGCAGCGGCGGGTGCGGTGTTATTGATGGTGTTGGTGTTGGCGGCGTTCATTGGATTCGTGTTAGCGCTTGGTGGCATTGCCGCTCTCATTGTGTTTGTGGTGATGGCTGCTCTCGGTAAGACGAAGGGTATTGGCGCAACGGACGAACTGTGGTCGCATGTCTATGCAGAGATGTTTGCTGTGTGGATGTTTGCTTATCTTGGGCTTGCACGCGCGCCGCGAATGCTCTTTGACATCTGGGAGGACTATGGCAACGAAGGTCCTGGAATGGATGTTCGCTTGGCGCTCTCCATCGCGGCGGCCATTGCAGCCGTCGCGATAGCACTATGGTGGGGAACGCGGCGCGGTTTGTCGCTGCGCACGATCATGGCAGCGGTTGGCTTACGTCGGTTTGTTGCCATGGACATCGTGTGGGGCGTGGTGTGCTGGTCGATGGGCATCGCGCTGTTGATCGTTGGAGTGATGTTGGCCGTCGTGCTTTCGAACATCTTTGGTGATGGACAGATACGCGCCAGTCATCCAGTTCAACAGATGGTGGAGGAATCCGGGGCAACCGGATTGTTCTTGACGTACATCATTGCCTGCGTTTGCGCGCCCATTGGCGAGGAAATCGTCTTTCGGGGCGCGCTGTACCGGAATCTGCGGCAGTCATTCGGTCGCTGGGGCGCGATGGGAAGCGTGGTGATTGCGATAGCGGTGAGTAGCGTGTTGTTTGCAGCGATTCATCCGCAGGGGTTGATCTTTATCCCGGTGCTTGCATCGCTTGCCATTGCGTTCTGCATCATGCGCGAATGGCGTGGGACGATCAATGCTTCAATCGTGGCGCATGCAATCAACAACACGGTGGTGTTGACGCTGAATGTATTGATGTTGCGCGGGTGAATGAGGCGGTTCGAGCGCAGCTGACGCGGTGACCGCGGTGGTTGCTTCGAGTGCGGTGATCGTGGTGATCGCGGTGTCGCGATCGCTGCGGTCAGTCCTGCAGTTCGACGGTCCAGTACGCCTCGTCCAGGAATGCTTTCCAGCTTTGGTACTTGGGGCTACCAAGTCGAAGTGTGATGGCTGGATTGCGGCGCGGCTTGATGGGCTCGCGGATCAGTTTCATGCGCGCTTGTGTTGGCGTGCGGCCGCCCTTGCGCGCGTTGCAACGAACGCAGGCGCACACCAAGTTGATCCATGAGTTCTCGCCACCCTGCACGCGCGGGACAACGTGATCGAGCGTGAGTTCTTTGGTGGAGAAATTCTTGCCGCAGTATTGGCACTGGCTGTGATCGCGCGCATAGATATTGCGACGATTGAGTTTGACTGGTTCGCGCGGCAGGCGGTCGTAGCCGAGCAAGCGAATGATCTTTGGGACGGCCAAGACCAAGCGCGGGGTGGTCACCCAGTCATGTTGTTCGTGTTCAAAGGAGCGTTGGAATTCTGCAACTTCAGACCATGAGTGCAGCGAGTAGCTGACATACGCCCCAGCTTCAACGCTGATGATTTCTGCGGAGCCCTTGCACAACATGGTGAATGCGCGTCGCGCATCGACAACGCGAACAGCGTTGTACAACTTGTTGATTACTAAGACGCGAGCATCAAGAACACTGGCACTAGCGGCGATCATCCGTGCCTCCTTGCGCGCCGGATCCTCCAGCGGGCACTGAAGTGTAGCGCGCCGGGCGCAGAAGTTCCAAGGATTAATGCGTGCGCGCCCGCGGCGTGTCAGGCGCTGCGGCCCAGCCACTCCAGCGAGCCGTTCAGTGCGGCACCTTGCACCATGATGGGAGTGGATTCCGGGACATGCAGCGCAAGGAGTTCACGTATGCAAGCGCGTGGGAGGCGTCCGGAACCAAGGGCACACGGGGTCATCTGTTCAGGATCGGTTTCGTTGATGGTTGTGTCGCGGAGGATCACCACATCGGCGCGCGGACCGAAGGAGGCGAAGAGCGACTGCATGTGGTCTTCAATATCCGTGAGCATGGATGGCTCCAGGAATGCGGCGGGGTCGAAGGCCAGCCCAAAGGGTCGATCGGTATCCGGCGAGTGGCGGACGATGTTGGGATCTTGCCCGGGAATCACCTGATCGCACCACCAAGTCAGCGCGCTGCGGGCATCGCTTAAGACGTGGCGCGCATGCGGGATAAGCACAAGGCGCTTGTGGTGGCGTTGCAGTTGCGGCGCCAGTTCCGCGCACAGGGCATTGAGAGCGGTGGGGCCGCGCATCCAGTTGACGGGGTCGGAGGCGAACAGGGAATCGCCCAGTGTGCCGCTCCATGCAAAGACCCATGGTCCGGGGAGTTCGGCGTCCAAGAGCCAGGATCCATCGAGTGGATTGCCGCCGACGAATGTGCCGCGCGGGGAGCCTGGCGCGTTGAGTGGCATGGCGATCCAATCGCACGCAGGTGCGCTGGCGCCGAGGAGTGTGGCGAGTGCGCGGGCTTCGTGCATGGCGAGGATGGGATGTGCGGTGTGCATGGCGAGAGGGGGATCGTAGGGGGTAGCGGTGGCGGAGAGAGGCGGGGCGCGGAGAAGAGAGGAGCAGGGAGAGGCGCGCGCGGTGGGAACAGGTTTTGATCGCTAGGATTGGGTTCATGCGCACTTGCACACTCAGCTCGGTCATCGTTCTTGCGTCGCTCGCTTCCTTGATTGGATGCGCGAGTCCGCAACCGCCCGCTACCGCCGCACGCGTTGCTGGTGTTGCGCCGCGTGGGGAGCAGTGTGGTCCGGATTGCTATCGAATCTTCAACGGCAAGGATCTTTCTGGATGGGTGAGCGTGAATTGCTTCAGTGACACGTTTGTTGCGCGCGACGGCATGTTGTTCTGCACTGGAAATCCAACGGGATTCATTCGCACGGATCGCATGTATGAAAATTACGTACTGGACTTTGACTGGAAGCATGAAGCAAAGGAGGGCAATGCTGGCCTCTTTGTGTGGAGTGATCCGGTGCCAAGTTCCGCGCAGAACATGTTCCCGCGCGCGATTGAAGTGCAGATCATGTTGACGCCGGATGTGAAAGACAAAGAGGGTCGGTTGCTTTACACCGGGCAGGGTGATGTGTTCAGCATTTGGGGTTCCAAGATGACGCCGTTGCGGCCGCACCCGGCGGGGTGGGAGCGGACGCTTCCGAGTGAGCGCGTGACCAAGGGCGCGGGCGAGTGGAATCATTACAAGGTGACTTGCAATCAGGGCAACATCACGGTTGAAATCAATGGACATGAGGTGAGTGGCGCGAAGGATGTTTCGCCGCGCACGGGCTACATCTGTCTTGAGAGTGAAGGCAGCCCTATTTGGTTTAAGGATCTCTGCGTCAAGGAACTGCCCGCAGCGGTTCCGGCGCTTGCAGCGAAAGATGTGGTAATGGAAGGCACTGGTATGCGTCGACTCTTTGACGGTAAGACGCTCGCTGGATGGCGCGAGGAGTCTGGCGAGGAAGGGCATTGGACGTTTGATGACGGCGCGGCCAAGTTTGATGGCAGGGGTGACTCTTTGTGGACGGCCGAGGAGTTTGCCGATTTTGAGTTGGTTGCCGATTGGCGCTGGACCAAGGAGCATCAGGGGAAGATGAAGCGGCCGATGTTTGCTGCCGATGGCACGGAGGAGCGGGATGCGGCAGGGAATGTGAAAGAGGTGGAGGTTGAGGAGCGCGACAGTGGCATCTACTTGCGTGGTAACAGCAAGAGCCAAGTGAATATCTGGGGTTGGCCGTGCGGCTCGGGCGAGGTGTTTGGTTACCGCACTGATCCATCGATGCCGGCGGCGGTGCGCGCGGCATGCACGCCGAAGGTGCGCGCTGACAAGCCGATTGGTGAGTGGAATCGCATGGTGATCCGCATGGTTGGCGATCGACTCACGGTTGACTTGAATGGTCAGCGAGTCATTGACAACGCGCAGTTGCCCGGCGTACCTGCCAAGGGTGCGATTGCGTTACAGAGTCACGGCTGCCCGATCGAATTTGAGAACGTCTTCATACGCCCGTTCAAATAAAATGGTCCCGGTCCTCCCGGACCAATTTATTGATTAAATTCGTCCCGGTCCTCCCGGACCATTTTGTGGCGTTAGCCCACGTACTCGCAGCGGCTGGTGCAGGTTTCGTGCACTACTACTTCTGCCAGCATGGGTAGCTGTGGTTTTAAGCGATCCCAGATCCACTTGGCGATCATTTCGCTGGTTGGGTTTTCGAGGCCCTTGATTTCATTGAGGCAGTAGTGATCGAGTTGTGATTCGATCGGGCTGGTCACCGCTTTGATATCGCCGTAATCAACCAGGTAGCCCTTGGCTGGGTCGAGCTCGCCTGCCACCACAATGTCCACCTTGAAACTGTGGCCGTGCATGCGTCGGCACTTGTGCCCCTCCGGGAAGGTGGGGAGCCAGTGGGCGGCCTCGAACGTGAAACTCTTGATCAGGCGGACGTGCATGAGGGTTTCGAGTGTATGGGTAAATGAAAGGCCCGCGGCGTGGGCCGCGGGCCAATGTATGTCTGAAACTGCGAGTCAGGAACGAATTTACTCGCCGGCAGCGGCTGCGCCGGTGGTGTGCTTCAGGCCGCGGCGCTGGTCGCGGAGACGACGTGCCTTGCCGAAGCGCTCGCGCAGGAAGTAGAGCTTCGCGCGACGGGCATCGCCACGACGAACGATCTCCAGCTTTGCCAAACGCGGCGAATGCAACGGGAACATGCGCTCCACGCCCTCGTTCGCAACGATGCGTCGCACGGTGATCATGGTGTGGATGCCACGGCCGGTTTCGGCGAGCAACACGCCCTGGAAGACCTGGATGCGCTCCTTGTCTCCTTCGATGATCCGGTAGTGCACATCAACGGTGTCGCCGATGCGGTAGTTCGGGATTTCCTTCGGGTTCTTCAGCTGGTCAGCAACGACGCTCTCGATGATCTTGGTGC
>JBILYM010000014.1:0-18793 GCA_044377725.1 Phycisphaerales bacterium | reverse complement strand
GCTTCAAGGGTCACCCCGATCTGCGTCGCATCTTGATGTGGAAGGACTTCCCGGGGCATCCGCTCCGCAAGGACTATCCGCTGCGCGGTCGTGGCGAGCGCGAGATGCATCGCGTCGTGACCCGCGACTCCGCCTGACGGCGCGGCACGCACCGTGGAAACACGCGAACACCTCGGACTGAAAGAACTCGCGTCAGCGTGGCTGATCTCGATGGGATGCCGCGCCGTGGCGCACGAAGTGCCCTGCCCGATAGCACGCTTTCGCGTGGACGCCGCCGGATGGGCGGAGCATGACTGGCGCCTGGGCGCGGACCCGGCTGCACACGCCAACATCTTTGCCGCCGAACGCGCGGGTGACGCGCTGCGTTCGCCACGCACCGTCGTAGTGGAATGCAAGGCATCGCGCGCTGATTTCATGCGCGACGGGCTTCGTGTTGATGACTTACTCGCGGAGCGTGATCGACTTCTTGCGCGGAAAGCGGAGATTGAATCTGACCTGATTCCCGTGCATGAGCCGCACCTGCGCAACTCTGCGGGCGCGCTATTTGAGGAGCACGCGAGTTGGGATTTCAGTCGAAGTCGGCTGCTCCCCTATCGCCGCGTGCTTGGGCAACTAGCGAAACTGGAAGAGCGCATGCACGGGCAAACGAAGTTCAACCTGATTGCACGGTGGCGGCTCGCGGATGAGTTGTGGATCCTTGCATCCACCGGCGTGGTGAAGTCGCGCGAAGTACCGGTGGGTTGGGGACTCGCCGAATGTTCACCCGCGGTGTTGCGACGCGGTGTGAAGCATGCGCTTGCCATGGGTACGTTGCCGCTGCGCGTGATCGTTCCTGCGCCGCGTCATGCCAGCCCGGAGTATCGACGCGCACGCATACTGAGAAACATTGCGATCGAATTGACGCGGGGTCAGTTTCCGAGGGTGGCGTCGGGGGCGGCGGGAGATTCCGCAGACGGCTCCGGCCACGGCGGCGCTGGGACGAGCACCACGTCCGTGACCGGGTTGCCGTCATCATCCGATCCGTTGGCACCGACCGACCACAGCGTGTAGCCCGGATGCCACGCCGCGGCCGGGTCCGCCGGCAGCACGCGGTAGACGAACGGTCCCTTGCGGAACGGATCCTTCGGCACGGCGTCGACGAACCGCGGTCGCAGTTCATCCAGCGAGTTCGGCAAGCGGCCTTCCGAGCGCCGGAACCGCTCGATGGCGACAACGGTCGCGAGTGCACGCTCCAGGAGTGCACCGCGCAGGTCGAGCGAGGTGGAGTGGTACCCGTTGACGCCCGAGAATGGCGCGCCCGCGATGGGGCCGGCGTCGGCAAGCGCGAACACGGCGGCCGATGCCTTCTGCTGGTTTCGGTCCGAGGGGTCGGCCATCACCTCCTCGAACAGGGATCCCGCATGGGCACGGATCGCCTGCCTCTGCGGCCAGTAGAGCCCGACCCAGTGGATACCCGAGCTTTCGGCCTGCCACTTTATTGGCGGATCAGACCACGGCGGCCACACCACGCCACGGGGATTCGTGAACCACGCTGCCAGCCCGTCAACCTCCCACTCCACAATCTCGGCCTTCATTGCCTCCATCGACGGGCGCACGGACTGCCGGCGGATGGCCGCCTCGAGCGCGATCGCCAGTTCGCCGCCGCCGTCGGCGCGCAGGGCCTCGGCGGTGACGCGGACGGTTGCAGCGCCGTGCCCGCTCCCGACCATGAACGGCGGCATGCTGGCGTAGATGCGCAGCGCGGCCAGGTGCCACTCGAGCGCGCGCGCGAAAGCTGGACCGTCGCGGCGCTCGATGGCCGCCGCCATCGCGACTTTGGAAAGTTGCCACAGCTTGGAGGCCGCCAAACCGCGGATCCATTCCTTGCCGTAGGCAGTGTTGACTGCGGGAGACCGCATTGGCGCTGCGCGACCTTCGGCGATCCGATCGGCGACCATGGCGATCCCGGTGATGGCGGTCCCGCTGATCTGCAACGAATCCAGGTCTTTCGCCGCGGTCTCCGCCCCGCCACCGCTGCCGATGGAAGGAACGCCCCATCGGATGTTCCGCGCGAAGCGGTCCAGCGCGCGCGCATGGATGGCACGGAGCTCCTCCGCCTGCCAATGGGCGATCGCACCAAGCTGCACGGAGATCGACTCGCCGGAAGGCTGCACGCCCTCTGGGAGCAACGCAGCGTCGAGCGCCTCGAGCGTGGACCGCGCGGCCTGGTCCGAACGCGCCGACCACGACTCGGCGAGGACCAGTGCGCCCACGGGCAGCACCACCAGGCCAACGATGAGCGCAACGACCACCGTGATCCGGCGCGCGATCTGCACCACGGCACGCCGGCGCTTCGCCGTCAAGAACCGGCGCTGATCGATCACCATGCCCGGCGGAGGCATGAAGCGCAAGGCACCGTCGATGCCGGGCACGCAATGCTCACGGTAGATGGCGAGGTCGATGCCGGTGCCGCACTCCGGGCACGTCACCGCGAAGTCAACGGACACCAGCAGGCCCATGGCGCTGTAGTCGCAGGACGGGCAGAGCCCGACCTCGCGGAGCACCCGGCGCACCAATTGGCGCAGCAGGACGTCGCGCGAGATCAGCGTGCCAAACCCGAACGCTGCAGTCACGGCGGCGAGGGCGAACACTCCCACGATGGTGGTCCGCCCGGGGTTCGCGTTGGAAACCAACACGCAGACCCATCCCACCGCGATGGCCCATCCCGCCCCGCTCACCAGCGAGACGAGACCGACGGCCACCCGCGCCAGCACTCCACCGTACACCCGTTGCAGGTAGTCCCTGCACTGCTCGTCGGTGAAGACGTCAAGCTCTGGAAACGCCCGGTAGATAGGTGACGCAATGAAGCGCATGGTTTGCAACGGCGCGTGAAGCGCTCCGGGCGGGACTCGAACCCTCAACCTGCCGCTTAGAAGGCGGCTGCTCTATCCAGTTGAGCTACCGGAGCATGACGCGTGTCATGGTACGGCGCAAATTTTATTGTGGATGCAAGAAAAATGGCGGCGTGTCGGCGGCGAAACCGCAACTGCCTTTACTGTGCCCACGCCTTTAAGGCACATGGCCGCTATCGCAGGGAGCGGCTGGAAAGGATTGGGGATATGAGAACTGAAATGAGTGTGATTCGTGGAGTTGGATTGACGGCCAGCATTGGATGCTGCATGGTGTGTTCGCAGGGCTGGGGCGCTACAGAGGCGGTCACAGAGATGGCTCGCGTCCAGAGTGATGATGCAGGCAACCAGGCGACACCGCGGCTGCTAGCGAACCCGCCGTGTGGGGAGTCGGTGACTGATCCATGCCCCACCATGTTGGAGCGACTGTGCGGCGAGGATCCAACTGGGAACGGTGGAATGGGCGGAATCGTCGCCATGTGTGATTGCGCATGCGGCAATGGCTGGTGGACACGGGCACCAATATCTGTCTCGCTTTCACCAGGGAAGCCACTCACCATGAGCCCAATCAGCGAGACCAGCAATTCGGTGTTCTGGCGCTGGCAATTGTCGGAGATCGCGCAACCCGAGCACGTTGAGGCCGCGGTAAACATGTCTGGATACAGTTCGTGGTGGCATGCGGGCTCGATCACAAAGCGCGCCATGGCGCGTCAAGCAACCCTCGCGCGCGAAGAGTGGGTGGGCACTGGGATTCCATGCCCGCGGCTCGTCACCATCGCCGCGATGGGTGGCGCCATGCTTGAACTTTCTCTGACGTGCTCACCGACTATTGGCTGCACGACGAGCGGGTCGGCAACTGCGGCGGGAGCGTGCAGTTCCGTGGGTCGTGCCAGTGCAGACATTGTTGACAAGACCGTTCGCGGCAATGTTGGTTACAGCAGTTACAGCCACACCGTGGTGGTCGACGGCGATTTCGGGTTCGCCGTTGCCGACGACAGTGTTGGCATCGACGGCAAGATTTCCAAAAAGGTGGACTGGAAATTGGACGGTCCTGGAAGTGTCTCCGGAACTGCCGCCTATGTAGTGACGCCCGATCGTTCGTACTGCGCGTTTACCAACCGACCGATTGACTTTCGATCAAACGGATGGGCGATCGCAAGCGGCGCTATGTCAGTGGATGAAAATGGCTCGACAAGCATGTCGGCGCTGGCGATTGTTGGGCTGTCGGCGCGTTGATGAGATGTATTTGAAATGCGCAACACACAGCGCAAATATGCAGAGTATGAGGGGAAACACATCATGAATCGAAACGTGAAGCGGCGCGTACGCGCGCTGGTCTGGGCGATGGTGGGTGCCATGAGTGGATTGGCTCTGGGAGCTCGAGTGTTCGGGCAGGATGAGGCCGTGGATCGGGCGCGCGCAATGACGGCGCAGATGGCGGCTGAACAACATCGCCTCTTGCAGCAGTTCAAAGATCAGTTGCAACAGCAAGAAACTGGTCGCAACTGGAGTGAATTGCTTGCGCACAAGGCCACTGTTGACTGGGCGTTCGCGCCGCTTCACTTGATTCGCGATGCGATGGCGTCACTGGCGGACGGCTCGCCAGGAGTGGACCTGCTGAGATCACTCCGAACCGAATGGCGCGATGCGCCAGTGACGGCGCAGTGGTCGCACCCGGATGGCGCCGAGCGTGCGCGGCGCGCATTGGCGGCGTGGGTGCCCACGCCACGGGCGGCTGGGTCGAGTGCAGGCACAGAGTCTGGGCCGGCGACTGAGCAGCAGGCACTGCACATGGAAGTGCGAACTGGTTCTGAAACCTGGGTGGGAACTGATGCCCCACCGATGATCGCCTGGACCATTGACGCAACGTGGGACAACGCCGGTCCCGAACTTCACGCGCGCAGTTGGTGGCGGATTCCGTTGGCCGAACCGGTGCGGATCGACTTTCCGCTCGCCCTTGAAGGGCTTGATGTGTGGCTGAATTCCTCCGGTGCACGACTGCAGGACGATCGAGGTGCCGCCCACGCTGAGTCGTGGGCACCGAATCCACTCTTTAACAATCCGCCCAATCTCTATGCCGCGTTCGACGCGCTTCGGCTCATACGGGCAAAAGATGGCGCGGTCACTACGCAGACTGAATCGCCGAGCGAGGGTGCTGCTGAGTCAAGCCCAAACGTGCGCACGCGCGTCATCCGGCGTGGCGATGGATCGCTCGTGCGCTTCGAGCGGTGGACGTGGGAAGGTGATGCACTGCGATCAGTCATCATCGAACAAGAACCAGTCCGCCTGGTGCATCACTCTGAGCAAGGAGTGGAATTGGTCACCGAGGTCGATGGCATGGAGAATGGACGTACGCCACACCGACCACATTCGGAAGTTGTGCAGTTTGCTGCAGGGGCCCGCATTGAGATTTCGTTCCGTACTGCAGACCCAATGCGCGACCGTGTTGCAAGCAGTACCGCCTCTGTGCCGGATCGTATGGTGCTCACTGTCGGCGGACAGCGTCGGGCATGGGCGGAATTCGTATCGGTACGCCTGAGTAACGGATCTGATTCCGATGCGTGGTGCGCGGAGCGCGACAGCCGACTCGCCGCAACTGCAAACGCACATGCCGCACTACATGTGCAATTCGATGCGGCCATCGCAGCAGCAGCCAACGATGACGTAGCGCGCGTACTTGCAGCCATTGATGCGCAACACGCAAGCAGTGGCGCTCCGTATGCACAGCGAATGGCCGAATGGGAGCTGGCCGCCGTGCACATGCTTGATGTGGGCATAGAGCACGCGTGCGATGAAATTCTGGCCGCCCGCTGGCTTCCCGACATTGGGCATCGCGATGCGGTGAGTGCGGTGCAGCGCTGGCACTCTGCTGGGCATACGCGCTTTGCTCTGCTTCTATCGAATTTCGGTGGCGTCCTGCCAGGGGATTTGGCGCCAACCGATACGGTGGACGATGGCCGTGATGAACTCTGGGAAGACGGAGACGAACCACGCAGCAATGATTCCACCGGTGCGTCCAGCGTGGCGATTGCTCCTTGCGATGCCTCGCTACTCCAAAGTGGCGCGCGTGTCCTCTATGACCAAGTGCAGGCGGTGGTCATTGCTACGGTGCGTGATCAGCGCATGCAAGCCACCCTGTTGGGGAATCTTTGTCGCGCCTGTACGGATCATCGTGATGAATTGCGCACCGTGGACGACGCACGCGCGTGCGCCGTTGCACGCGATGCACGGGTCCTCTTGGCGGGTGCATTCCGTGATGGAGCGCGTGTTCCGGAGCCGCGTACCTATTGCGAAAAATTTGCAGACGACACGGTATCCATTGCAATCCGCGGCTTAGTCAGTGATGACGCCGTAGCGTTCATGCGCGCTGGTTGGGATGTGTATGCACATGCGGCGGTTGCTGCGCTGCAGAAATCGCAACGTGCGGCATGGGCGCTGGAGCGATCCGCAGGAGCTCCTGGAGGCGGAATAGCAAGTACGGACGTCGAATCGGATCGCGCCTCCACCGACCGCGCAATCTGCATCGCTGCTAAGCAAGAATTGGATTCTTACCGTGCCCTGATCGGCAATGCGTATCAACCCGACATGCAGGTTTCGGAAGGTCAAGCGCTACCACATGCAAACGAAATACGCCACGCGATGGACTCGGCGATTGCACTGGCGGTGACTCGGGAGCGCCAGCGCGCCTCCGTCATCGGGTCAATCTTCGGTCAGGAGCTTGGGGCAGCGCGTGAACAAGCTGCCGACCGCAGAACTGTGGGGATGACGGTGACACCAGCGGTCACTATGTTTACCGAATGGTGTTTGTCCGCAGGGCGATCATCTCCGCGACCAACTGATTGAGCGATCGCACACGAAGGATCGCACAAGAACGATCAAAAATGGCAACGGCCGGACGGCGCGAATCCGCAGCCGTCCGGCTTTGTTGCCTACCCGCCGCCTTCTACTTCGGCGGGTCCAAAGCGATCTCCGCAAAGCACGGAGCCCTCACCGAGTCCAGACCCGAAGGCCACCGGACTCACGAGGACAATCGAATGCAAGATTGACGGCTGCAAGTGACTTCACAGAAATGATTGACGTGATAAGACCGAGAATCAGCCGGTCACGCGCGCCCAATGCCGTTTATTCGTGTCCGACCGCCTGTGCGGGCAGTGCAACGCCGGGACGGGCTCGTGCAACGTCTGGGGACGGGCTCATGCGGCATCCGGACGGGCTCAAAGAAGCCAGCAGGGATCACGCAACGCCACGAAAGGCTCAAGAAACAGCGCGCAGCAGCGTGACTCGGCCAATCGGCACCCATTCGGCCACCAAGATGTCGCCATTGGCAAGCCAAATGGCGTCATGCGGGTGCACAAACTTGCCAGGAATGAACTGGTCGCGTGAAGCGCCGCGGAGGGAGCTTGGGTTGCCGTCGCAGAGTTGGACGATGAGCTCATTCTTGGAGTCCAGAATCGTCACAACGCTGTCCAGATCAGGGACCAGCATGCGGTCGCCGCGAACCTTCATGTCGCAGGGCTGACGCATTGCGTTGGTCACAAATCCCAGGTGGGTTCCATCGAGCGACAGGTACTGAATACGACGATTGCCTCGGTCGGCCACCACCAACGCGGGCTCGCGTGTGAAATTGGTGCCGCGCAAGTCAACATAGATGCCGTGAGGGCACGCCACTTGGCCCGGGTCCTGACCGGGACGCGCAATGATCTTCTTCCATTTGCCATCCTTGGAGAACGCGTGGACGAAACTACCTCCGTAGCCGTCGCCAACAAATACTGTCCCATCCGGACCGAACGCCGCATTGGTTGGGCACCACTTGTCAGCGGACGCATACACGCCGCTTTCCATGGGGCAGCCGGCTTCCCAGAGCACTTTGCCGTTCAAGTCCGTCTTCACCACCATGCGTCGACCCGTATCGCAGTGGTACAGGAACTCCGCGCCGTCCTCGGCATGCAGGTCAAGACCGTGCGCGCCGCCCGCGAATTCCTTGCCAAAGCTCCGGATGAACTTGCCATCGGAGGAGTACACGTACACCGCGTCCTTCAGGGTGCTTGATGGGTGCACCGTGTGTGCCACGTAAATGTTTCCTTTGGCGTCCTGCGCAACACCATGCGTGTCGCCGAACGCTGCTCCACCGGGCGGCGGCACCAGCCAGTCGTGGTGCACTTCAAAGCGGGCGGAACCAGAGCCAACCACCATAGCGCCCGGGGTTGCTGCCGGAGCAACCGGTGGCGTGACGGGCGCAGTGCCCGGAGGCGTGCCCGGAGCAGCGCTCGCACCAGCCTGCGAATTCCCGAACGATCGTGCCGCGAGAGATGCCGCAAATCCAGCGGCGCCGAGTGCAGCAGCAGTCGTCAAGAACGATCGTCGCGTGTTTTCCATAGGTTCATAAATTACCTATAAACGCAGCGTGGGTTGCGAACGAACCCATCGACTCATGAACATTTGCACTCAAATCGCCGTTATGGCCCAACTGGCGGACCTTCTGTGCCCGCCGTACCCGGCAATGCGGATCCAACCACAATATCCACGCCCGGGTGAGTAGCGCGGAATCGATCAATTCCTTGTGCAGTGACTTGTGTATCGAACACGTACACGCGCTGCAGGCGCGGCAACTTGCCAAGCACCGTAAACACGCCATCGGTGGCACCGGAACTCACGAGGTTCACCGTTTCTACCTCCAGCGTGCGCGACAACAAGACGGTGATTCCCACGTCCGTCAGCGCTGTGTTGTCGACACGTACCGAGCGCACAAACGGCATGGACGGCATCTGCATCATGCCCGCGTCAGACACCGACGCGCGCGCAAACGAGAGCTCCTCAATCTGCGCAGCAATTGGAATGAGCGCGGAGATGTCTGCATCGCCAACACCCTTTCCGCCGGGAATACTCACTGACAAGGTCGATGCTCCAATGGAGACTGGAACCGCGTTGATTCCCTTTCCGCGCAGCGCTGCCGCCTCGGCGACCTGCGCATCGGAGAGCGCCGGCAAGCCAGCGGAACGGCTCTTGGAGGCGCTGGCCGGACCGCGGCGATCGGCCGTGGAATCAGGCACCGGCGCCCCGCGGACTCCGCTCGATCCATTTGCCGCGATGGCGCCGCCGGTTGCTGGCATCACTGCTCCGGCAGCAATCCATGTTCGAAGAGCTTCCAGTTCGGTTGCTTTCAATCGATCGCCCTTTGGTGGCATGGCCTCGTCATCTTCTGCCGGCAAGAGGCAACGCTCAATCATCAGGCTGTGCGCGGGGTCGCCGGCCTGCACAATCCAGATTCCGTCAGAATCACGCGAAACCAACGAAGATCGCACATCCATCGAGAGACCGGCTTTGTGCTTCCCATTACCGTGGCACTCGTAGCAACGTTCTTGGAGAATTGGCAGAACATTCGAGGTGTAGAACGCCATTTTTTCGGCGTCGGTATCGCTCTTACTAGTGGTGTTCGCCATAGTGGCACCGCTTCCCACAGCGTCATCACCAGTGGACCCATCAGCGCTCTGCGAGCCGCCGTTCCATGCTTTCAAGATTGGCTCCAGGACATAGTTCTCGCCCCACACCATGTCGCCACCAAGGTGTCCGACCCAGCCGACCAGCAACGCGGCTGCCAGCAAGACGCCGCGCGCGATCGGGGTGATCTGCGCCGCATTCACCGTGTGACGAGCCGCACGAATGGCCATCCACGCGACGGCAATGAGAACAACCGCGCAGGTGATACCTAACCAACGGTGCCAAAACAGCGAACTGGTTTCCGCCTCGCTCTCCGAGAAGAACCAGCCTGTGCCACTGGCTGCTACAGCGCCAAGTGCAGCGAGCCCCAGCGCTATCGGCGTGAAAGCGGAGAGGCTCGGCCGCCGCTGAATGAGTCGCGCCGCCTCCACCACCACGGCCGCAAACACCAACCCGAGCGGCAGGTGAACCATGATTGGGTGCAGCCGGCCAAAGGACTCAAGGACGGGCGAGACGGCGTCAGCAATGACAATCGCGGAATGCATATTCCAAGCGTACCCCGATGGAAGTACGGTGTTACCCAATGGCTGTACCGCCCACGATTCTTCACGCCGATCTTGATGCGTTTTTTGCATCGGTTGAGCAACTTGACCACCCAGAAATGCGCGGCAAGCCAGTCCTGGTGGGCGGTCGTTCCGGGCGAAGCGTGGTGGCCACCGCCAGTTACGAGGCGCGTCACTTTGGATGCCGCAGCGCCATGCCGATGATGCGCGCCTTGGCGCTGTGCCCGCACGCGGTGGTTGCCACCCCTCGTTTCGATCGATACTCCGAACTGAGTGACCGCTTCATGGACATTCTGGGGCGGTACTCGCCGCTCCTTGAGGCATTGAGTGTTGACGAAGCGTTCCTTGATGTGACGGGCAGCCGATTACTGCACGGTGATGGCGTGACCATTGCGCGCGCCATCCGCGCCGCAACGCACGCGGAACTTGGCCTCACCGTCAGTGTTGGCGTCGGTCCAAACAAGTTTGTTGCCAAACTTGCAAGCGACATGAATAAGCCCGATGGAATCACGGAGGCGCCACTGTTGGACTCCACGCTCTTAGCCAATTGGCTGGCACCGATCGGCATCGAACGCATGTGGGGCATCGGCCCAAAGTCACTGCCACGATTCCATGCCGCCAACGTCCTCACCTTCGGTGATCTGCAGCGAATGCCTGAGCATGAGGTACTGGCGCGCCTTGGCAGTCATGCCCTAGAAACGCAACTGCGTGCGCGCGGCATTGACAAGCGCGCTGTGGAGACCGAGCACGACCGCAAGGGGATTGGCCATGAAACCACGTTTGCGGAAGATGTTCTGGACCCGGAATGCATACTAGAAACGCTGCAATTCCTAGTAGAAAGTGCGGCGCGCCGCCTCCGCAACGGCGCCAGCACTACTCGCAGAATCACCATCAAGATTCGCTTTGGCGACTTTGAGACCATCACCCGCAGCACCACGCTTGACGCAGACACTGATCGCACCTTGGTGATTCTTGCTGCAGCCAAGGATCTGTTCACGCGATGGGCTGCACGCGAGTTCGTTGCCGTGCGATTGATTGGCGTACGGTTGGAATGCACCGCACCTGGCGATGAAACATCCGCATCACTCTTTGCCGATCCACATGCGGAACGCGACCGCACCGTCGACCGCGTAGCCGACGCCATCGAGCGAAAATTTGGCAAGGGCATGATCGGACGCGGGCGACCGCCCAAGTAACACTCGTTACTCACCAGCGCTGGCGCGCATGTTGTTGTATGCGTTCAATGCGGCCACCCGATAGCACTCGGCGTAGGTTGGATAGTTGAAGACGTTGGACAAGAAGAAGTCCAGTCCGCCATTCAGGCGGATCACGGCTTGCCCAATGTGCACCAACTCAGTTGCATTCGCTCCCAGAATGTGCACGCCCAGCAATACGCGCGTTTCGCGATGGAAGATCAATTTGAGAAATCCATCAGCGTTCTGGTCAATCTTTCCGCGCGCAATTTCACTGTATCTGGCCACACCAATTTCGTATGGAACCTTGTCGGCGCTCAATTTCTGCTCGGTGGCTCCCGCACTACTCAACTCAGGAATAGCGTAGATACCAACGGGATAACTGTCGCCCATCGGACTCACGGGCGCGCCAAACATGGCCAACGCAGCAATCCGACCCTGTGCAGCACTCGTGGCAGAAAGCGATGGGAATCCAATCAAGTCGCCGGCAGCAAAGACTGATGGCGTGGTGGTTCGGTAGTACTCGTCCACTGTGATTCGTCCGCGCTCATCGGCCGCCAGACCGGCGCACTCCAGATGCACTCCTTCCACACACCCCTGTCGTCCACCAGAGATGATGGCGGCATCCGCGGTGATGCGCTTGCCGCTTTCCAATTCCACTTGCACCCGGCGGGTGGGTTCCTCAATGAGCTTGATCGATGTGACATTCTCGTTGCACCTGAACACCATGTCGTGGGTACGCATCTCATGCATGAGTTCATCCACGGTTTCGTGGTCCATGAATGAAATCGGTCGTGCGGCGCGCTCAACAAGCGTGACCTTTGTACCCAGTGATGCAAAGAATGATGCGTATTCCACGCCAATGACGCCGCCACCAACAACCACCAAGCTGCGAGGAATCTCCCGCAATTTACCCACGGTATCGCTGGTAAGAATGATTGGCGATTCTTCACTCGTTTGATCGGGACATCCCGGAGGAATCACCGGCCGAGTGCCCGCAGCAAGCAAAGTGAACGCAGTGGTGATGGTGCGATCGCCATCGGCGCTGTCGACCATGATGGTGTTGGCATCGACAAACGAAGCGAATCCCCAGAAGATCTTCACGCCGTTACGTACCAACATGGAACGAATGAGTTGTTGCTCTTCATGAATCACCGAAGAAACACGGTCAAGCAACTGCGGCATGGTCATCTGCACATGATCAACACCGATCGCCTCCAGCGACCGCTGCACGGTGCCCCGCTTCAGACTGACGACCGCTTCGCGAAAGGTCTTGGAAGGCAACGTGCCCAAGTGCACTGAAACCCCGCCGACGCCGCGCTTGCGTTCCACCATGGCCACGCGCTTCCCTAATTTGCAAGCCTGAATCGCCGCACTTTGGCCAGCAGGTCCGCTGCCAATTACCACTAGGTCATATTCGTAGATGGCTTCCATGGACTGCGCAGCCTAGCTCCTGGGGCCACTACTTCTTGGCGGGCGGCCAACACAACACGCCCCAATCATCGGAATATCCATGATTGATGACCACTTGAATGGCGGCGAGCGCCACCGCATCCAAAATCATCGATGTTCGCTTGAGAACGGTGCGGTTCTCGCGGCTCCCATACGTCGATCCGCCCTGCGCCAACTGCGCATGCACCAACGCGCAACGCTCCAATAGGTGAGCCAATACCTTGTCCCACCGCCTGCGAGCGATGAGTTCCTTCAGGTCGACGCTGGCAAAGTGCCGCGCCAAATAGCGATCGGCAAACATGCTGGCGACCAATGTGCGGTCACGCTCAAGCGTGGCTGCAATGATTCCATCCTGATCGGTTGCAGCAAGTTGCTTCACAAATGCCGCAAGCGCGGCACGCTCTGCCACTGGTTGATTGCGCGCCACATCCCAGCGCGCACACAATGCAGATAAGCCCGCCCACTGCGCAAGCATGCGATCGTCAAGCTGTGCTTCGCGGCACGACTCCGCGTGCTCAAGCCAAGTGAATGCACGATGGATACGAATCCGGTTGTCCTCGTACAGTCGAGCATTGGCGTACGAATCCCGCCGCGGCTTCCATAATTTACGGAGCGTGGCTAAGGGGAGCGGTGCGGAGAGGATGCTGGTGCGCATGAGACAGCAGCGTAGCGTTGAACCGTCATGCTGATGGAAGCACGGCTATGCAGGCTTGGCAGCGGGCTCGTCCCACGGCTCGATGTGCGCAGTGGCGTTGCCGCCATCGGTACATCCCAGGGCAACCTCAATCTCATACTCAATGGACGAAGCCAAGTCGTGCGCCGTACGGACATCAAGCGAGTCGTCCACTTGCACATGAAAGTCCACCCAGTGGTGCCTGCCAATGTGCCGGGTACGCAATTTGTGCCAGCCACGAATCAGCGGCGCGCGCGCGCCGGCGGTGCCACTGATATGAGCATCCAGAATCTTGCGAACCGTCTCGTAATCGCCAGCGTCCTGCTCATCAACCAGTTCGCCAAGCGAGCGGCGCACCATTCGAATACCCAGACCAACTAAGATGCACGCCATCAGAATGGCAACCAGCGGGTCGATCCACACGAGCCCCGTCATGCGGACTGCTACCAGTGCCGCAATCGCGCCAACACTGGTGATTGCATCAGAGATCAAGTGACGGCCATCGCCAACGAGAGCCGCGGATCCACTCCGACGCCCAAGTTTCATCAGCCACGCTCCAAGCGCGCCATTGCCAACGGCGGTAGCGCCAATGAGAAACAACCCCCATTCAATGCGCTGCACGCCAAGATCGCTAGCCAGCAATCGGTGCACCGCTTCCCAAACGATGCTCGCGCCGGCTGCACCGATGAGCGCACCTTCCACTGACATACTGACAAATTCAAAGCGCCCGTGCCCGTAGGGATGCGTGCGATCTGCCGGCCGGTGTGCTTGCGAAATTGCCCACAGCGCAAATCCACTTGCAACAACATTGATGATCGATTCGAGCGCGTCGCTATAGACCGCCGAAGAGCCCGTCAGCCGCCACGCCACAAACTTCACAGCCATCAGCACAATCCCCACCGCCACTGCAATCGCCGCAGCGCGGCGCTCCGTGGCATGCATGGCGACTGATGCTTCAGTTGCCATGGTCATCAGGCGCGGTTGCTGCAGCGTTGTCCGGAATGGAAGCTGTTGGCGGTACTGCAGGTGCCGTCACTGGCACAGTCACTGGATCCGGAGCGCCCGCATCGCCAGCACTTTCAATGAAGACATCAAGCAACTGCCCAGGAGCCACTGGCACATTTGGATCCTCGAACATGTAGATCAGCTGCAGGACACGCGTATCAATACGCTCAGCGTTCTCGCCAGAAAGGGTCTTCTTCGGCAACACCAGCGGTACACGACGGACAAAGCTCACGGGAAAGCTCGCCTGCCGCCCACCACGGAGTGAAGCGATCGCCTTGCCCTTGTCGCTAAAGCGCCAAGCATCAAGCTCATCAACATCCACACGGATGTAGAGGGGATCAAGGTCACCAAGCGTCATTTGCGTCTTGGCACCTGGTCCTGCGGCGGCATACTGCCCGGGCCGTGCGTCAATGCGCAGAATTTGTGCGTCAATCGGTGCGCGTGCGATGCAGCGATCAAGCTCCGTGTGAATCATCCCCACCTCGGCCTTAGCGGTCGCAACGTCAGCCTCAATGACCCGCAGATCTTCTGGGTAGGTGCCTTTGCGGACGAATTCCAAACTTGCTTCTGCTTCGGCTGCCTTGGACTCCGCGTTGGCCACTTCATACTCGCGCGTCGGAAGTTCATTGTGACTCATAGCGCCAGCTTCGCCGATCGCGCGCAGACGATCAAGGCGCCCCTGCGCATCACGCACCGCTGCACGTGTCTGATCGGCGCGTGCCTGCGCCTGCTTCAATGTCTCCGGCTTTGGCAGGCTGCGCGACTGTGCCAAGCGAGCCTCAGCGGCAAATGCGCGCGCCTCGGCGCCAGCTGCCTGCGCGGTCAGGGCGCGGCGGTCGATGATGAAGAGCGGCTGACCCTTCACCACACGCTGCCCTTCCTTCACCAATACCTCTTCGATCAATCCACTGACGGGCGCGCCCAGCTCAATGAGTTCCGAAGATGGCTCAACGATGCCCGAGCCACTGACTCGGTCACCGTAGGGTGAAGCCACCGGTGGCACCATGGGCGGAGGTGCTGGCATAGCCGCATTCTGCTTGGCGACGGTGTACGCCGAAGCAACGATGCCAACGATTGCGAGTATCGGGAGTGCGATGAACTTCCAATTCATGATCAATGCCTGTGTGGGGGGACTGTGACTGGCAGGGAAGCGTAGTTCAATGGCGCTTTGCGGCATCGCCCATCCGCTGTGCGGATTCGGCGAGTGCCTCTGCTGGGGTACTGACATGGGTAACGCGGCCATCATCAAGGTGGGCGATGCGGTCCGCGAAGTGATAGATACGTTCGTCGTGCGTCACCACAACAACCACGTGCTCGGCAGCGGCGGTGAGTTCACGGATCAACCCCATGATCATCTGACCCGTGGCGCCATCAAGCGCACTGGTCGGTTCGTCACACACAAGGAGGCGCGGACCGGTCACCAAGGCGCGCGCGATCGCTACGCGCTGCTGCTGTCCGCCCGAGAGCTTGCTGGGGCGCGTTAACTCACGGCCTTTCAATCCAACTTCTTCCAAAAGCTTTGCGGCGCGGTCGAGGGCATCTCGCTTGGGATGGTGCCGCAGCAATAGGGGTACAGCAACGTTCTCAAGGATGGAGACTTGTGGAATCAGGTTGAACTGCTGAAAGATAAATCCAACATTTTTCCCGCGCCAAATGGTGCGTTCGTGGTTACTCAGTGCGGAAGGATCTGTACCAAGCACCGCCAGTTCGCCTTCATCGCGCTGTAGCAGACCTGCCAGAATGGAGATGAGCGTGGTCTTTCCACATCCCGAAGGCCCCACCAGTGCCATCATTTCACCAAAGCGCACTTCTAGATTCACGCCACGCAGCGCGCGCACCATGGAATCACCAACGCCGAAGGTCTTGAACACTTCATTGCAAACGATGCTATTGGTCGGCTCGATCATCCTTGGAACACCTCGGATGGATCAAGTTTCACCACGCGACGCATGCTGAAGAGACTCGAAGCAACCACGATGAAGATCACCGCCGCGGCGGCAATCACCGGAATATGCCAAGTCATCTTGAACGCCAATTTGTCACCCGGAATTGCCAGGCCAACAATCGAGGTAACCCCCAGGCCAAGTCCAAGTCCAAGAACGCCCGCCACCGCGCCTTGCAATGCCACCAAGCCAAGCAGTCGAGCCGTGGTCGCACCCATCGCTTTCATCGCGCCGAAATACTTCAGATTGTCAAGCGTGAAGTTGTAGAACATCTGCCCCGCAATGGCTATGCCAACCAGGAATCCAAGGGCAATAGCAATGCCAAAGTTGATTGGGATTCCGGTTTGTGTCATCCAATAGGTGATGGTGGTCCACGCAAAGTCATGCGGGGTGTAAACGGCGAGATCGGTCTCGCGCGCGATGCGGTCACGCAATTCCGTCACGGACACTCCGGGTGCCGCCTTCACAAGGATCATGCTGAGGGTTCGGCGGTTTGCCGGTGCAAATCCAATGGCTCGCGAATACGTGGTGTAGATCGTGGGAACATTCTGGAATGTCGGCTTTGTCTCCGCGATGCCGCCGATGACCGCACGTCGCTCATTCAGCTCGAGTTCCTCACCGATTTCAATCGGACGCTTTGGCCCCGTTGGATCGGCAGGATTGATGGGTTGCGCTAGCCGTGAACGAGCACCACGCGTCTCAATGATGATGGTGTCTGGCTTGCGCAGGACACTGACGTCCCCCTTGATCATGCGCGCCGGCACGCCAATCAGGCTTGCATCATCCACACCCACCACATCGCAAATCTGTCGCGCACCACTCGGAAGCTTGGCAACCAACAGACCTTTAAAGAGCGGAACTGCCCAGCCCACGCCATCCACGCTCCGCACGCGCTGCAAGGCGGTTACCTGCATCGGCTTGGTGTCATCCACAAACTGCATCGTGGGATCGGTAACCCAAAGGTCTGCCTGTGGGGTTTCCTCAATGAGCGCATAGGTGCGGCTCATCAGCCCAACAAAGATGCTTGCCTGCTGCGCAATGAGCAGCGTTGCAAAGGAGAGCCCCAGCAGAATTCCGTAGAACTTTGCCGTGTCACCGAAGAGCATCTTGATGGCGATGGTTCGCATAGGAGAGTCTGCTTAGAGCTTCAACTGGAAGCCAAATTCAACCGTGCGATCCGAAGGAAGATTGAACGCGCTGGTCACGTCGGCTGCATTCGAGTGCAGGAAGATGAAAATTCCTTTACGCCAACCAGCCATGCGTGCCGGACCGCCAGGAACCACTTGCATCTTTCGAGCAAAGTAGGTGGTTTCTTCGGTATCGAACGGCAAACCGCGCTCACGCGCGAGACGCAATATGCCCGGCGCATCGGGCTGCTCCATGAATCCGACGTGAGCTGAGACACTCCAGAATCCATCAGGCATCCAACGCACGGTGACGCGCTCACGGTCGGCAACAAACGGTTGCTCACTGGGGGCGATCGAGAGAAGGATCACTTGCTCATGCAACACATGCGCGTGCTTCACGAAATTCACCAACGCGAACGGCGCCTGTGTGGTTGGAGTCAAGAACACGGCGGTACCGGGAACGCGCGGTACCACCTCCGACCAAAGCCGCGCGAGGAATTCATGAATCGTTTCGCCTTGGGCGGCAATCTGCCGGCCAACTGCCCGAGTTCCTTGATTCCATGTGAACATCACCATCGCGCCGAAGGATGCAATCGCTAAGGCATACCAGCCGCCATGGAACACTTTCAGAAGATTCGAAGCTAAGAAAATCAAATCAACCAACAAGAAGAACCCAACTACCGTCCACACTACCGATCGCTTCCACTTCCATGTCTTCACTGCCATCTCGGCAAACAAGGTTGATGTGATGACAAACACGGCCGTCACCGCAATGCCGTAAGCATCAGCAAGCGCGGCAGAAGAGCGAAACAGGAACACCGTAGTGAGGCAGCCAACCATCATGGTCCAGTTCAGGAACGGGATATAGATTTGGCCCTCGGTGAAGCGTGATGTGTGGACGACTGCAAGTCGCGGCAAATAATTGAGACGAATTGCCTGGCGCGCCATGGAGAACACACCGGAGATCATTGCTTGACTTGCAACAATGGTGGCGAATGTTGCAAGGACGACCATCGGAATGATCCAGCCTGTGGGTACTAACCCGTAAAAGGGCTTGTACTGACCGATTGAAGCGGGATCGGGCGGGTTGGCAATGACCCAGGCGCCTTGACCAAAGTAATTCAGTAGCAAACATGGCCACACCACCGTGAACCAACCAATGCGGATTGGTCCAATACCAAAGTGCCCGATGTCCACATAGAGTGCTTCGGCACCCGTCACTACAAGAACAATGGAGCCCAAAAGTAGAAACGTTCCATAGGGGTTCGACGCAATGAGTTCAATGGCATAGACAGGATTGACCGCCGCAAGGACACTCGGATCAGAGATGATGGCCCGAGCACCCAGTAACCCGAGCACTCCAAACCAAACAAGCATCAGCGGTCCAAAAATTCGACCGATGTAACCGGTGCCAAAGCGTTGCACCGCAAACAGCAAGACCAATACAACCGTGGTTAACGGTGCTACCCAACTTTGCAAACTCTCATCAAAGGTTGTGAGGCCTTCCATTG
>JBILYM010000013.1:0-18989 GCA_044377725.1 Phycisphaerales bacterium | reverse complement strand
GAAGGCCACCGTGGAGACGAGGGTTGAAATGAGCATGAAATCAGCCTACTCCCTGCGTGCCGCGTCGACGAGGCGGCGAATGACCCCAAGGCCCATGGTTATGTCGTCTGTTCGCTCTGGGTGCCATTGCACACCCACATAAAACGGCTTGGAGGGGTCGGAAATCGCCTCAATGACCCCGTCGTCAGAGACACCAATCACCTCAAGGTGTGCGGCATTGCCGAGCGCCTGGTGGTGCGCACTGGCAACCAAGCCATCTCCGAGCGAACTGGTCACCATATGTTGGTAATCGTTTCGATGCCGATCACTATCTGTTAATTGATCGCCCAGGTGCTGAATTAGCTCGGCGCCATGATGAACGCCCATCAACTGCATGCCAAGGCAAATGCCAAGTACTGGCATTTGGGGGGTTGTATCAAGTTGTGTGAGTAGGGCAAAGTCTGCGGCTTGGCGCGCACTGTCCATGACCTTCGCCTGCGGGTGCAGTGGAATGCCAAGCAGGCGCGTGTCGACATCATCTCCACCAATGATGATGACGCCATCAACCACGGAAATCAGCTCAGACCTTAGTTTGGCATCGGCGGGCAGAATGATTGGAAGCCCACCAGCGGCTACCACCGCATCAATATAAGTAGCGCGCACCTGATGGCGCGCCCGGCCTTGGTCGTCACGGGCAATGTCCGCGGTAATGCCAATCCGTGGTCTTGTGGAATGTGCCATGTGTAAACGATATTGCATCTGCGGCCGAAACCGGGCATCATTCCCTGATGCGCCCAACTAATTCAGCTAGCATGACCACTGCGGTGGTCGCTCTCTCTGCCTCCGTCGCGCTTGCCGACGTCTCTCTTCCAGCCGCTTTCACTGACCACATGGTCCTACAGCGCGACCGGCGCACCCACGTCTTTGGCAGGGCGCAGCCAGGCGAACAGATCACTGTGGGGTTGATTGATTCCAAGGGCGCGGTACTACGTAGCGGTAAAGCGGTCGCTGGCCAAGGCGGGCGGTTCATTGTTGAATTGGCGCCGATGGCTGGCAGTGATGATCCGCTCACGCTTGATGTGAAGGGCGCCAATACCGTCAGTGTGAAGGATGTGGTGGTTGGTGACATCTGGGTGGCGGGCGGACAAAGCAATATGGAGTGGACCCTGGGTGGCACCGGCGATCAAACCGCCGCTGGTGTTGCCATTGCCAACGAGCCATCTATTCGCTTCCTTCGAGCGCCACACGTCACAGCAAACCGCGCGGCTTTCACAGTGGATGCTGCATGGAGAACATTGACCCCCGCGAGTGCTCCAGACATGGGTGCTGTGGATTTCTGGTTTGCGCAACAATTGCGTAAAGCAAACGGTGTGCCGATTGGAATCTTGGAAATCAACTGGGGCGGAACGCGCGCTGAGCCATGGACTGACTTGGCAACGCTTGGTGCTGACCCCCTCTACACCGCTCGAGTCACTGAGTTGCGACGCTCCGTGGATGCATGGAACTCGCTTTCCGCCGCCGACCGCGAAGTTGCGTATCAGGCTGAGCGAAAGCTCTTTCAAGAAGCCGGCACTGCGTGGTGGAGCGCGATCAACGCCACCGACCCCGGAGCAAAGGGGAAGTGGTACTCAAAGGACACACCCGAAGATGCGAGTGAGTGGAAACCTGTAACGCTGCCCTTGCGTTGGAATGCTGATCCGGCGCGTAAGAATATTGATGGCATCGAGTGGTACCGCCGAACGATCGAAATTCCAGCGGAATGGGACGGGAAAGAATGCTTCATCGAACTTGGTGCCATTGATGATGCTGACGTTCTGTTTGTGAATGGGAAGCCAATCGCCAACACCATTTCCGACATTGGCACTGCCCGTAAGTACCGCATCCCAGCGGCACTGATCAAAGCTGGGCCGTGCACCATCGCTGTTGAAATGCTTGATTTGCAGGGTGAGGGTGGTTTCACTGGTTCCCCAGAAGCCATGCGAATCACCTGCGCTGCCGCTAACAACGCTTCCATTCCACTATCGGGCGAATGGCTGGCTCGTATGGGTCGATCGGCTTCTGGATTGCCTCAGCCACCAACACGCCCATCGCAAGAAACCGCTCCTGGCACCGGATATGGCGACCCCGCATCGATGTTCAATGCCATGATTGCCCCATTTGCTGGAGTCGAAATCAAGGGGGCTATCTGGTATCAGGGCGAGTCGAATGCTGGATCAGTCGCTGATGCCGAGGCATACCGATCCTTGTTGCCGCTCACTATTCGAAGTTGGCGTGCGGCGTTTCAACAGCCAGATATGCCGTTTGGAATTGTTAGTTTGGCATCGCACCATGCCCACCATGAAAACGATGCGATTGCAGGCGTATGGCCACTGCTACGTGATGCACAGCTTGCCACCGAGCGTTCATCGCCCAACGCCGGCGTGATCACCACTATCGATGTTGGTGACGCTGATGACATTCATCCGCGCGACAAGCGCACGGTGGGAGAGCGTCTCGCACGATGGGCGATGGCTACCTCGTATGGCCAGCCCGATACTGCTTGGCGTGGGCCGCGAACAAAGAGCGTTCGTCGCGACACCGATGGAATCATCATTGACTTTGATGTGGAGCGTGGACGCCTGACAACGCGCGATGGCAAGCCGCCGGCGAGCTTTGCAATCGCCGGCGCGGACGGGAAGTTTGTAAAGGCGGATGCTGAGTTGCGCCCACCCAATACCATCAAGATTCGGAGTTCGGATGTGCCGTTGCCAGTAGAGGTTCGCTACGCGTGGCAAGACAATCCGGCAGATGCAAATGTCATTGATGAGATGTCTAACTTACCCGCGCACCCGTTCCGTGTTCGTGTTGAAGCAGATCCAATACAGACGCAACCTGAAAATACGCCATGAATGGCCAGCCGATTTCCCTTGGTCGTTCCATTCTTGGAATGTTCGCTGGTTATCTCTTGTCAGTCGTGCTGCTCTTGTTGTTGGTTGCTCTGTGTTACATCGAACTTGGTTCAGAGGGCGTCTTTGTAGCAAACTCGTACCACGACACTTCGCTCTTTGAGATTCTCAAGTTGGCGTGTGGGTGTGTTGCCGCCATTGCGGCTGGTTGGCTAGCGGTACGAATCGGTGGGATGCGTGCCGCGATAATGCTGGCTGTGCTCATGGCTGTCACGGGCCTTGTGAATGGATCGATCTCATGGAGCAAGCAGGAGTCACGCACAGAGGCTTGGCTTGAACGCGCGCCTGGTCCTGTGAACTTCACACTGGCGAGTGAAAACACACAAAACAGTGCGCTGTATGTATTCTCGTTGCCCTTTGTGGGACTCGCTGGATCACTTGCTGGTGGGGCTTTGTGTGCCGCCATTCAACGCCGACGTTAGGCGTTGGTTGGCCGTACCTGCATCACCGCGGTCCACTTTCCTGGCTTCATCCAGCCACGCGCAGCGATAAATGCTGCCAGTGTTCCAAGTGATGCCACTGCATATCCAACAGCGTAAGAGTGGGCCACTGTGTTGTGCATGGACTCAAGGTGTGGGCTCGCTGCTGCTTCAATCCGGGCGTTTGCATCATCAGAGCGCATCATCATTCGTAGTTCAGCAACCTGCTCACGCGGGGCAGCACCGTCAGCAGCGCCGAACCATCCGATTGCAATCGAAACCGTTGCTGCAACCACCGCCACGCCGACACTTCCACCAATCTGCCGAAATGTCTGCACCAGCCCAGACACCTGGCCACGTTCTGAGTGGGGCACGCGACCAAGCGCATCAGTATTGGTTGGACTCATAGTGAACGCAATGCCAATTCCAAGTACGAACATGCCAACAGCCATTACTGGATAGCTCTGATTCCAAGCGCCCACTGCTTGTATCACCATGCCAACCGTTGCTGCCGCGGTCCCCCAGGATGCTGGCGCCCGAACACCAGATCGGTCGTACCAACGTCCCGCCACATGCACAATGAGAATGACCGGCGCCAGTAGTGGTAGTAGGGATAAACCTGCTTGAAACGGCGTAAATCCAAGGACTTCTTGCGCATAGACCGAACCAGCAATCACCAGCCCGGTCATAGCAAATTGCATGCTTGCAATCACTAGCGCGTCAGCAAGCAGCGCTCGATCTGTGAACAGACGTAAGCGCAATAATGGATGTGGGTGCCGAAGTTGCCGCCGTACAAACATAACCAAGACCACTGTGCCACCACCGAGCAAACTCAGTGTCAAGGGGTCCGTCCACGCCATCATTCCGTTCGCCCCAACGGTGCCAATTTGCTGCAAGCCGTACACAAACGATGGAAGTCCAATGAGCAACAGCGCTCCACCAATCCAGTCGATTGTTCGATCCACACTTCGAGCGTCGCGCGGACGGGCGATCGCCGTCAGTGCCACAGCACCAACAGCGACGGGAACATTCAGCCAGAACACCCATGGCCACCCCATGTTCTCGACAATAAATCCACCAAGCGCTGGGCCAATCGCCATGAATACCAGCGGAATTCCGACATAAACCGCCATCGCTTTGCCACGTTCACCTGGTGCAAATGCGCCAATGACCAGTGCGCCCGATGCTGGCTGCATCAAGCACGCTGCAACTCCTTGCAGTATTCGCCCAACAATCAGTTGTGTTCCGTCGTGTGCAGAAGCACACACGATGCTTGCAAGTGCGAAACCAATGACTCCTGTGATAAACGCGGGAACCTTGCCAACCAGATCACCGATGCGGCCACCAAGAGCCATCAGTGAAGCCAACGTGATCAGGTAACTGGTAATGATCCATGCTTGATCAACATCACTCATTGAAAGCGCTGAACCCATGCGTGGTAGCGCCACACCAACCACGGTCATGTCTACAAAAATCATTGCAAGACTGCCGGTCATTGCTAACAGCACTAGCCACCTTCGTTGTTGTACGCCGTCGGCTACTAGGTGCCCGTGGTGTCCGTGAGGCAACTGTGGCGTGTGGCGAGGTGGTGTATTGCTGCGGTCCATCGCGTTGGTGCCCCTGGGGTCATTCGGTTCTGAAGAAACTTACGGGCATAGTCAGCGTGTGATGTCTGGCGCAGTGGGCCGAAGTGGTTCGGCACTGAATCGGCCGGATTGTGACAGGAATCGTTGTGGATTTCCAAACGTCACTTGCCGGACCAGGCTTTCCAAGTGGCCACGACGGCGCATTTCCATCTGTGCCTTGGGGACCGCAATGGGATCGCTATGACCCCAATCGCCCGCAGAATTCATCCAAATGCGCTCGCTTCCGTACGTTTCAATGATGTCAACCGCGCGTTGCGGCGTGCACTTGGTATCTGGATAGAGCGTCATGCCACACCAGAAGCCTCGATCAAGCACGTGCTTTGCTGTGTGCTCTTCAACATGGTCAATCAGCACCCGTCCGGGATCAAGTTTGGGGAAGCGACGAATTGCATCCAAAATCAGCAACGTGCCTTTCAGTTTGTCCTCCAGATGCGGAGTGTGCACCAGCACCAAGAGATTGTGGTCACTGGCAAGCTGCAAGTGTGCCTCCAATATCTCCATTTCATTACGGCTGTTCTTGTTGAGCCCGATCTCGCCAATCCCAAGAACATTTTCCTTCTTCAAGAAATCCGGAATGAGCGCTATCACCTCTCGGGCGAACACTGGGTCTTCAGCCTCCTTGGGATTAATGCAAAGCCAAGTGTGATGGCGAATGCCATACTGCGCTGCTCGCCGTGGTTCTGACTCAGTGAGTTGACGAAAATAGTCAAAGAAGCCCTGTGGACTTGAGCGGTCATATCCCGCCCAAAATGCCGGTTCAGTGATCGCAACACAACCTGCTCGTGCCATGTGCACGTAGTCGTCGGTGCTTCGACTCACCATGTGAACGTGTGGATCGATGTACATGGTCAGTGCGCCCTTCCGATTGGATCATGGGCGCCAGTTGCACCTTTGACGTGCGCGGCAGCAATAGGTGTAGTGCTTGGGTCGCTCAAGAGTTCCAACATGCGACGGGTGCGCTGTGGCTGGCCATCAAGCAACAGTGCGATCGCGCCGCGGTAGGCATTCATCCGAAAGTCATCCGCCCCCGGTCCAGCGCGATCAATGCGGTCAAGAAATGCCGCCACATCAAGAAGACGGGCGCGATGCTCCATGAAATAGGCGTCGACCACCTGTGCGCGTGTCATAGAACTGTGATTCAGATTGGGCGTTGCTTCGCTCATGTCTGAAGTCTAGGGGTACGGTGGCGGATCGATCGACCACCGATCAGGCGGCTTCAAGCATCCCGGGAAGTGAGCGAAACAGCCGCGGCAAGGGTGGCTGGATCGATAGTGTGAACATCCACCGGATCGCCAATGCCCCGCAGCAAAGTGATGGTGAGCCGCCCGCCCAGGTGCTCACGAAACTCAGCGAGACCTGCAACGATTCCATCAAGATCGGCCAGAAGCGGGTGAGTCACTGGTAGGTCAAGCGCGCGTAGAACAGCAAGTACCCGACGAGCTTCCTGGCTTGGCATCAATCCAGCACACTCAGAGTAGAGGGTGTCAATCGCAACACCGATTGCGACCGCCTGACCATGTGGCAGCGCGCCATTAGTCATCCCCTCAAGCCGGTGTGCCAACCAATGGCCAAAATCCAACGGCCGGGCACTGTGTGTTTCAAACGGGTCGCCACCTGACATGATGTGGCGGTAGTGGAGTTCTGCACTTCGGATGATCACTGGTAGGGCGGCATCCATCGACCGCGAGGTGATCGCCGCCGCATCTCTTTCAATGCGATCGAAGAACTCACGATCGCGCAATAGGGCAATCTTGACCGCCTCGCTAAATCCACCACACCACGACCACGCCGGTGTTGACTCGAGCAACGCTGTGTCACATATCACTGCATGGGGTACAGAAAAATTTCCAATGAAATTCTTTTTGGTACCGAGATTAATGCCGTTCTTTACAGCCACTCCCGCATCATCTTGCCCAAGAGTGGTAGTCGGTAGGCGCACCAGACGCACGCCGCGGTGGGCGATTGATGCGCCAAATCCAACCGCATCAAGCACGGCGCCACCACCAATTGCCATCACATAGCTCTGCCGATCAATACGGTACTCATCAACCACACGCACCACGCGATCAACAACACTCATTGACTGCTTGGCTGGTTCGCCACCTGGTACGGATTCAACCAGAGTGAGTTCAGGAAACGAATGTTGGCGCGCAGTGGTTGCCTGGGGAACACCCGCTGCGTGTGCCATGTACGCGCGAATGTCATCTGGCATTGACGGGTGTACTGCTAGGACGTTGCTATCAATGAATGCCACTACACGCCGAGTTGCAGGGTCGGCCGTGGTGTCTTGTGTTGATGAATCAAACACAGAGCGCAATGTTGGGTTTGTCACCGAGAAGACACCGCGCGTGAATGTCACTCGGTGCCGAAACGGCACAGAAAGTGGTGTATCAAGCGTGATGGTGCGATTGCTCTGCGGCATGGTGGTCGAGGATGGTAGGCAAAGACACCACCGAACCGCACAAAGGAATTTATTGCGGCATGGTGTGATTCATGACGGTTCATGACGACACAGCGCGGTGTGTCTTGGCACACAAAGGTGCGTTGTGGTGCGTCGTAGCCATCATGGCGCAGCGCGAACCACATGCTTTGACGCATCGCCAAGTGTCGCCATGAGGGACACCACTGCGCCACCACGAATAACCTCGATTGGCACTGCAACACCTGGCGCGCACAGGCGCACAGCCCGCATCACGCGCTGGGGATTGGTGGTCTCTTCGCCGTTCACTTTGACAACAATGTCGCCCACCTGCACACCTGCGTTTGCGGCTGCGCCGCCGGGGACCACCTGGTTGACAAGTACTCCTTGACCATTGAACCCAACCTGTGCTGCGGTGCGGGCATCGAGTGGCTGCATCTGGATTCCCAAGAATCCGCGCGATGGCGCGCTTCCGGCAATGATGGACTCCACCACACTTTTCGCCATATTTGAGGGGATCGCAAAGCTGATTCCATCAGAACCACCGCTGCGACTTTCGATCGCGGTGTTGATTCCAACCACGCGACCATCCATATCAACAAGTGGTCCACCGGAGTTTCCAGGGTTAATAGTGGCGTCTGTCTGCAGGTAACTCTCCAGTGGGCTCAGGCCAACCTCTCGACCACGAGCGCTGATGATGCCGGCGGTGACGCTGTCTTTCAATCCAAATGGCGATCCAAGGGCAATGACCCAATCACCAACCTCAGCTGCGTCGCTATCGCCAAACTCAATGGCGGTCAGACCAGCAACATCGATCTTTAGCACCGCAATGTCAGTTTCCTGATCAGAACCAACCAGTGCTGCGTTGGCTACCCGACCGTCGTTCAGCCGCACTTTGAACGCGCCACCGGAGCGGATGACATGATTGTTGGTGACCACATACCCCTCTTCCGCAACAATGAATCCTGTACCAACACCCATTTGGACACCCATAGGAGCACCGTGTGGACTCATGCTGCGCGGATCCGTGCCTGGAGGGACCATGCCCTGCAGCCCCATCCGACCACCTTGCTGGCGCACAACGGATTGTTCAGGGGTGACCTCAATCGAAACCACCGAAGGCCCAGCCAACTTGGATATCGCCCGAAACGCTCGGGAAACGCTCTTGGCATGCCCGATCGCCGCTTGATCCTCGGATGACAACTTTGCTACCGGGCTCTGCTGCTCACCCCCTCCTGTTGGGGTAGGGGGTTCCGCCGCCACGGTGATGGCTGGGGTCATTGCGAGCGCGCCCAATACGACCGCTGACGAAATGATGTTTCGCATGAGCTCGTTACGCCCCTCAAGCAGCCTTGTTCACGCAATCGGCGGGTTTGTAGGTGAAATTTGGATTATCACACACTAGCGGGGTGGGACACAGCGAACCATGACAGACCCAACAGACCAAGAAACATCTGCTCGGTGCGCCTCACTGTTCCGTCAGGCGTGAAAGAAATACGCCCGCCGCTACGCCGACGTTCAGTGAATCAACGCCCACAGCCATGGGAATTTTCACCCGTGCTGTGCACGCCGCAAGGGTGTCAACACATAGGCCAGTGAATTCAGCGCCCATGATCACTGCAATCCTGCGGGGTTGCGCCTGTGGGTGCGCAAGTTGCTCAGCCACATCACGGAGTGTTTGTTCGCCGCCACCAGTAGCGCCAAGCAGCGCGAATCCCTCATCATCACGGAGGTAATGAAGATCCGCGTTCCACGAATTGCTGCGCGCGTAGGGCACATGCAACGCACACCCGCAACTCACCCGAAGGCTCTTTCGATACAGCGGATCATGGCAGCCCGGTGAAAGGATCACGGCGTTACAACCAAATGCCGCTGCGTTTCGAAACAACTGACCGATGTTGTCGATGTTGTTGATCTCTTCCACCACAAGAAGTAGCGCGTCTTGCCCATGAGGAGGGACAACCTCACGAACGGTGTGTTGAGTTGGTCGCCGACCAACCGCCAGAAATCCACGGTGAATGTTGAACCCCACTGTGGCATCAAGAGTGTCATCTGCAACAAGTAAAATCTCGGGGTCGGGCATATGGCTACGAAACCCGCGTGCCTCATCAACCATGGCCACCGCACGTTCTGCGTGCCGATCACTAGTCAAAATGCTCAATACGTCCACACCGGCGCGCAGCATCGCTCCGATGACTACAGCACTCTCACCAATGAACAAACCCGGCCGGCCATCTGGTCCAAGAGCATCGCGGTCGCGCACTTGCTGATACGGGGCAAGGCGCGGATTGTTGATGTCAGAGATGTGATGTACAGCCATGATGATTTCTTAAACTACGCCAACTGACGGCGAGTGGTCGTTGTACTCAACCTGGGCAACCACAAACGTATAGCGGGTGTAGGTGCCCATATTGCGAGCAACCTTGGTTTGTGGGGGCTTGTTGTTCTCTTACCTAAAAATAAGCGTAAGTGGTCAGTAAATCCCTGTGTTGTTTGACAACTTAGGTTGCAGTCCATCGTTGTGGCGGGTTTGGCTTGAACTAAACGGCACCCAGAGCGGTACCTTGCCATGATGACTGGCTTCATACTTATTGGTGCAATTGCAACAATGTTGGCGGGAAACCCACCGGCGCGTCTGGTTCCACCGGCGCCGCCTGAAGATCTTCCGACTTTGCTTGCCGCTGATCCGATAAAGGACGCGGTGATGGCGAAGCGGATGCTTACAGAGAACGGGGTCCCAGCAGAACTGCGAATGCGCGCTGTGAAGTCGCTTGGGGGATCATCAGTTTTGGTACTTCTTGACGCGATCGCACAGTGTGGTGGTACCTGTGGTGCCACCCGAGATCTTGCTGATGTGTTGGTATCGCTCGGGGCGGAGGCCTCTAAAGATGCCGCTGTGCTTGAACGCCTCACAAAGTGCGCACAGACTCCCGAGGACCCCGCCTACACAGCCGCGCTTCGCACAATCGCCGCGATGCCTACTGAGCAACGTCCAGGGGTGCTCAAGGCGGTCACTGTTCGGCAAGTTGCCATTGGAACCATCCCTGGTGCGATGCAATACGACATCAAGGAAATCAAAGCAAAGCCGGGCGAAATCCTGGAAATCACTTTGAAAAACACGGACACCATGCAGCACAATCTGCTGATCACGATGCCCGGAAAGATGAGTGAAGTAGGTGTCACTGCAGACAAGATGGGCGACACACCCGAAGGAAAAACGTGTCAATTTGTACCCGACATGCCATCTGTACTGGCTGTTATGGGTTTGATTGATCCAGGTAAGTCAGGAACATTCTTCTATGTAGTTCCACAGAAGCCTGGTACCTACCAGTATGTCTGCACGGTTCCTGGACACTGGCGCATGATGAATGGCAAGCTAAAGGTCGCACCATGAGTGATGGTGGTGCGCAATCACACTATGTGGGAGTGCCTGAATCAACCTTGGCAATCTCTGTGGTTACACCAATGCACAACGAAGAGTCGTGTGTTGCTGAGTTTGTGCGCCGAACCAATGCCGCCTTATTAACGATCGGTCGCACGTATGAAATCATCATTGTGAGTGATGGTTCCACCGACCGCACTGAAGCCTTGATTGGCGACTTGTGCTTGGAATTTCCAGCACTCAGTGGTGTATTTCTTGCGCGTAATGGTGGCCAATGCACGGCGATGTATGCGGGAATTCAAGCAAGCAGTGGTGACATAGTGGTAGTGATGGATGGCGATCTGCAACACGCCCCTGAAGAAATCCACCGCCTTGTTGAGGCTATGGATCGTGGCAACGCACTTGTCTCTGGAAGTCGCCAAGGGCGAACCGAGAGCTTTATGCTCCGCCGCGCGCCCAGCAGACTGGCAAATTGGATGTTGCGCCGTGTCTCTGGGTGCAACGTGCGCGACATGGGTGGTTTCAAAGCCATGCAAGGCGATCTTGCACGAAGTTTGCGTCTGCGCCCTGGGCACCACCGCCTACTTCCAGCAATTGTTTGGATGCGGGGTGGCGCGGTTGAAGAAGTATTTGTCAGTGCACCGCCGCGATTTGCTGGTCGGAGCCACTATGGAATCGGCCGCTCCCTTGATGTCTTGTTTGATGTGCTGATGTTGTGGTTCCAAGGAGCGACACACAGCCGGCCGATGTACCTCTTTGGACGCATTGGTCTAGTAGTCTTGGTTATTGATGTTGCTGCTGGATCTTGGCTTTTGTGGCAACGAGTATTTCAAGCAGAACCACTCACTGAGCGCCCCATGTTCTTTGTAGTGGTAATGTTGTTCTTCGCGGCATTATTCATGCTGGCGATGGGATTTGTGCTGGAGTTACTCAGCGACGCCGTCAGTGGTATCGGTGGGGTTCGCCCTTATGTGATTCGAAAGTGCGTGGCCGGAAATCCGCCCATTATCTGATTAATCGACAGTTGCAAGGGTTTCGTCACCATTTCCAAGCCTCCTACACTGTATTGCTCTCATGACCGCCAACGATCATCCTGATTCACAGGGTCACCCTGCAGCAGGCGCTTCGCCAGAAGCGGTTGCCCGCACCCTAGCGCGACACCCGCGCCCGCTTGGGGGAGACACAGCGCGCAATGTTGGGCCAGTATTGGTGAGTTTGACAGGCATGGTGCTAAACAACAACAACGCGCCACAGCAAAGCATCATTGGTCGTAAGCCAGACTGGTTACGCGCCCGTGTTCCGGGTGGTGCTGGCTATGAACGGCTCAAGGGAATCATTAGTGAGCACCGGCTGCACACTGTTTGCCAAGAGGCGAGTTGCCCAAACATGGGAGAGTGTTGGAGCCGTGGTACCGCCACCATCATGATCTTGGGTGATACGTGCACACGGTCGTGTGGCTTCTGTAATGTGAAGACCGGACGCCCAGACGCTGTTGATATTGATGAACCACGGCGGGTCGCCGAGAGCTTGGCTCTCATGAAACTGAAACATGTAGTCATCACTAGTGTGAATCGTGATGAGTTGCCTGATGGTGGCGCGGAGATTTGGGCGCAAACAATTCGTGCGGTGCATCGCGCTTGCCCGGGCATGAGTGTTGAGTGTTTAGTTGGTGACTTTCTAGGGGATGAGCGCGCCATTCAGGTGGTGTGTGATGCTCGTCCAGAAATTCTTTCGCACAACATGGAGACGGTGTATCGCATGCACCCCGCGGTACGACCACAGGCGAAATATCAACGAAGCCTTGCGGTTTTGGCGCAGTTTAAGGCGAGTGGCTTAGTAACCAAGACCGGGGTGATGGTTGGTATTGGTGAGCGTGATGAAGAGGTATTGACGCTCATGGATGACATTCGCGCCGCCAGCAAGGCAGACATCCTGACCATTGGTCAATACTTACAACCAACCCGCAATCATTTGCCGATTGACCGTTGGGTTCACCCTGATCAGTTTGCAATGTTCAAGCGTGAAGCCCTGGTGCGTGGCTTCTCTGTATGTGAGAGTGGGCCACTGGTTCGCTCGAGTTACCACGCTGAAGAGCAAGCTGATCAACTCAGTCGTGTGGTGTGATTGAAATTCAGATAAAGCGAAGACCAGCTTCGTGGTGGGTTGTGTTGCCATCGGAGTTGCGAATACTTCGTGACCAAACCACCATCACTGTGCGCTCAATCTGCTCGTCACAAGACTTGGCCGTCATAGCAACTCCGGTCATTCCCTCGGGGAGTGGTGTGTTGGTGCGCAATCGTGCCCCAGTGTTACTGAGATCCAGTGTCACGTACCGGCACATGTCGGCTGGATCATGATGCCAGAACATCACAAACTCGCTCAAATTGTTGCGCCGATCCATATCTCGACGCTCAATTGATTCCAAGAAAGCGTTGTCGTGGCGGACATGTGGGCGATGGCGTGGATTGTCCATGCAGAGAGTCTCCTTTTGAAACCGCACTTGTTCAAAGGTTCAACGGGACAAACTGAGGATTTGTTCGGTCTGTGCAGCCTGCAATGTCTCAAAACCACCCACATCGCAATGGTTCGGGGTGCTAAATGTGCCGGCAGGGGTGTGGGGGCCGGCAAAGAACCCCTAAGATGCCACCTTATGGCTTTTGAATTTCGGCACACAGTCCTCGAAAATGGTTTGACGGTTATTGCTGAAACCAGCCCGGAGTCGCACACCGCGGCGGTTGGTTTCTTTGT
This sequence comes from Phycisphaerales bacterium, assembly GCA_044377725.1. Classification (GTDB taxonomy): domain Bacteria; phylum Planctomycetota; class Phycisphaerae; order Phycisphaerales; family SM1A02; genus UBA966. Next base: position 5,451 of record JBILYM010000013.1, on the reverse strand, counting down.
GAAAACTGGCGCTCGTGATGAGCCGCGCGAGCTGATGGGTGTCAGCCACTTCCTTGAACACATGGTGTTCAAGGGAACCGAACGCCGGACTGCGGATGACGTCAATCGTGATTTCGACCGTATTGGTTCTAGCCACAATGCTTTCACCACCGGGGAACTCACTGCGTTTCACGCCCATGTCCTTCCTGAGAAATTGATGGAGGCAACCGCCATCATTGCAGACATCCTCCGTCCATCATTGCGACAGGCTGACTTTGATGAGGAAAAGGGTGTGATCCTCGAGGAAATCGCCATGTACGACGACAACCCGTTTTGGCGACTATGGGAGCACGCCAATGAACGGTTCTTTGGTGCACACCCTCTTGGACATCGTGTACTTGGAACCCGCGAAACAGTGGCTGCACTCACCCGCGAGCAAATGCAGTCGTATTTCGATCGCCGCTACTGTGCGTCAAACACCGTAGTGTGTGCTGCAGGCGCCCTGGACTTTGACAAGTTGGTTGAACAAGTCCGTGCTTGTTGTGGATCATGGCAACGCGGTGAGGTTTCTCGAACCCATCCGCCTTTCCACCCACATGAAGAGCGTGTGATGGTTCCGATGAAACAGGCGAATAGGGCTTATTTGGCTTGGCTTTGCCCAGCGCCTTCAGTGCAAGATCCGCGTCGCTACGCCGCGGCAATGTTGGCGCAAATCCTTGGTGATTCTGAGGGTTCGCGCTTGTATTGGGCGTTGGTAGAAACCGGCATTGCCGAAGAAGCACAAGCGCAATTTGATGGCCACGATGGTATTGGTGAATACGTGGTTTATGTGGCATGCAGTCCAGACAACGTCGCGCGTGTTGATGAAATTGTTCGAACCGAGCTTGAGCGGGTCTGCACGGCGATCTCTAAGAAGGAACTAGCCAATGCACGCGCAAAGATTGCGACTGCTGTAGCTATTGCTGGTGAGCGACCTGATGGACGCATGCGCCGGCTTGGTTCAGTGTGGTTGTATCGAGGCGCCTACGCATCGCTTGAAGAAGAACTAGCGCAGATTGAAAGTTTGACGGTTGAAGATCTGCTATCGGTAGCACGTGATTTCCCACTGCGTCCAACATTGCGAGCGCAAGTTGTTCCAGAGACAGTTGTTTGTTCAGCTTGATGCTTTACTGAAGACCGCACGCATAGTGGCTGGTTCTGTTCCCAAAATGTGGCACGTGTAGGCGGCAAGCAACCGGTTGGCGCGATCAACAGTCACTAATGGTGTGTTGTGTACCGGCAATGCGCTGATGGTGGCTAAACACTCAAGTGTGGTCCGGCGCACTTTCCACCGTGGTCCATCGGTGGCTTCCCCGGGTTGAAGGACGCCACCCGAAGCGGGTGCAAACTCAAAGACATCACTGGGTGCGCTGCTGGTGAGTGTTGGTTTGTAGCCTGTTTCACTTAACAAGGTCCACTGAAACGCCAACAGTGAGCCAGCGCCGTCTGGTGGTGGTTCTTCAGATGATCGGGCCGCACCAATAGTCCGAAGAGACTCTACAAAGCAGTCAAACAACAATGGGTGAGGGTCTTCTGGTTGCAGCATTCTGCCCACAAGATCCGCCATGTAGAACGCTGCTTGATTTGCTATGAGATCAGTACGCAGGCGTGGGAATACTTCTAAGAGGTCCCACTCGGTCAGTGTTGCTAGATCGCGATTGGGTTTGATGATGGCACCAAATTCACCCCGCGACAACAAGTCGACTCCGCCGTCAAATGCACCACGTTCCCGGCGCGCTCCTTTTGCAAGGCCCCGAACAACACCCAGTGACCGCCCAAACAAGCTGACAGTTTGACTTGTTTCACTGAAATCCCATTGGCGAATGCACACACCTTGATCATGTGTGGTGCCCATGGTGTTAACGGGGAAGATGCACTGCCACTGCGGCTTCTACTCGATTGCGCCCGTTGATCTTTGCCCGGTACAAAGCTGCATCAGCGGCGGAAATGAAATCTTCTGTGGTGGGGGTTCCAGGAAGCACAAAGACGTCCGCAACACCAAAACTTGCGGTAATCACCATTCCTGCCACACTGGGCCATACCTCTTGTTCGATCGCCCGACGGTATCGATCCGCTACCTCAATAGCCTCAGACCCGACGGTGTTTGGAAGAATGATGCCGAACTCTTCACCTCCGTACCGGCAGGCTATGTCGCTACCACGCCCAGTTTGAAGAATTCGAGCAAGTCGCTCAAGCACCTTGTCACCAAATGGATGGCCGCGCTCATCATTGAGTCTCTTAAATCCATCCACATCACACATCACCAATGACAGAGATCGGTTGTGTCGTACCGCCTCACCCACCTCTTGTGTGAGACGTCGATCAAAGTATGTTCGATTCCAAAGCCCAGTGAGGCCGTCGACTTGCGCTTTCTGTGCCAACATCTTTACTAGATGTTGCACGCGTAATGCGCTGCGCACGCGGGCTTGTAGCTCCACAATTTCAAATGGTTTGGCAACAAAGTCACTGGCGCCCATGTCAAGTGCGCGCACGCGTTCTTCCATGGTTGCGGTGGCTGAAATGAAGATCACCGACACATCTTGGAGGTCTGGATCTTCTTTAAACACCTGAAGCACACCAAATCCATCCATGCCTTGATTCTTTAGGTCCAGCTCGATGTCAAGGAGTACGACATCTGGGCGTAATTCACGCGCCATCTTGATGCCCACATCAGCGCTTGTGGCACCAAACAACTGAATCTGTTCATGTTGCAGGCGGACCTGAAGCAACCGGTGAATCAACACCGAGTCGTCGATCGCTAGAACTTTTGGAAGGGTTGAGGACGGCTCAGTCATAGGGGGTCATCACAATCGTAGTTACTCGACACCTGTCGAATTGGCACGCATGACGTGCGTTGTTCATCAAGGTCGAATCCGAGCTGCTATCGCCGCCAACATCCCTACCCGGCTACGAATGACATTGTCGTCGCTACCCGCCCTGACCGCTTGGTCAACAAGGGATGCAGCCTCCCCTAACTTGGGGAACCCATAACCCCCAGCGGCCCCCTTTAGTTGATGTGCTAATACGCGAAGTTGATCACGATCCGCAGCTGCAATTGCCACGTGCATCGCGGCTAAACGCTGTGGTAATTCGTGAATGAACAACGCAACAATCCCGACCATATCAGGATCGTCGGCAAACTCACTTCTAAGCGTCGTTTGATCGTTTGATAAACGCATATTCCGAGGACTTGATCATTGATTTCAATCTGGCCAGTCAAAACAGAACTTTGCGAGATTAGACAAAATTTACATATTGGGCTTCATCAACAAAGAAATCGGACCAATACTGCTTAGACTTCGAGGTTCGCACTTTCACCCCGCCGCGCGAAAGCGCTGCGAGAGGAGATTCCCGCATGATTCCGCGTATGCCTCCACAGGAGGCTCGACTTGGCTTTGTCTACTCCGCCCCATTCCGCATCCAAGGCGTCTCTGTCGCTGGGGAACAGGCTGTGGTTCATGTGCCTGAGTTGGACCTAGTGTTTGACATTGGACTCTGCCCTCGGCCGGTGTTGGCGTCGCCCATTGTGGCGTTGAGTCACACACACATGGACCACGTTGCTGGTTTGCCGTATTGGTTTAGCCAACGGGCATTCCAAAAGATGCCTGGGACTGCACGGTGCTTAGTGCATCCAAAGATGGTGGAACCCGTTCGAAGAATGATGGCTTCTTGGGTTGATCTTGAACGGCAACAAACGCCGCATGAGATCATTCCCATTGAGCCAGATTCTGACTATCAGTTGCGGCCGAATATGTTTATTCGTGCCATAGAGGTCAGTCACACCACCCCCGCACTGGCGTTTGTGGTGATTGAGCGCCGTAGTAAGTTGCGTGATGAATTCCACGGTGTCTCACAAGAGCGCCTGCGTGAATTGCGTGGTCAAGGTATTGAAATCACTAAGACTATTGAGATTCCATTGGTTGCCTACACCGGCGATACGGAAATCGGGGACTTCTTGTTTCGTGAGGAGTTCCGTCAGGCACAAGTGGTGATCACTGAATGCACGTTCTTTGAAGATGAACATCGTGATCGCGCCAAGGTTGGCAAACACATACATGTTGAAGACTTGCGACCACTGCTGGAAGCGTGGACCGCGCGCGACGTCATCATTGGTCATGTTTCGCGACGCACATTGATCCCATTTGCGCGCGAACGCATCGAAGCGATCGCTGGACCAGATCGATCGCAGAGCGTGCACTTGTTGATGGATCACCGATCGAATCGCACGCGCCACGAAAATCAAGTAGCTGCATTTGAAAATAGTGCAGGAAATTTGAAGGCGCAGAAGGGTGAATTATCGAGCGGAACTCAAGGGGGTTCTGTTCTTGACTTGCCAACCTCATCCTCTGAAATGACTGTTGACGGAATAGATGGGCATTTGTGATTCGGTGTGATTGACGGTCGCGCCGTTGTGCTCTACAGTGCCGATGTTTGAGAGCGCGGCGTGGTGGGCAATCTCTCCGTGCGCAACAATATGGTGTTGGTTGACTCTTGATTCATGTGCAGTTGTTGCGTTTATGCGCACACCGATCGTGAATACAGGGCTTGGTTTGAATCCTCGCGTTGCACCGTTACGGTGTCAACGAGTTATGTACGCGCCTTTGTGTGTGGTGCTTCTTTGGGAGATTGACTGGTCATGGCTGCGCGAACCACTACACACAACACCACTTCTCACTCAACACATCTTGCGAACGCGGATATTCGCGATCGATTGTTTGAGTATCTGCGCACGCATCATGGTGAGTTACAGCGCCATTGGTTTGACCAAATTGAGGTGGTGGCTGTTGATGGTGCGAATCTCTCGTTGTTGGTCACCGAGCCAGTGCGATTGTCGTATCTGCAGCGTTGTTGTGTTCCACAGTTCACGGAAGCCGCGTGTGTGGCAACCGGTCGCCTGATTGGTGTGCAGTTCGTTGGTGATCGAGTGGCGCCTGTTGCTCACCCAACAACTTCATTGGCGTCTAACGCTGTTGGTGCGGGGGCCACTGGTGAGGCGCTCTTTGATGAACAAATCCTGTTGTCGCCGGATTATGTATTTGAGACATTTGTGGTTGGACCAAACAACCGTCTTGGTCATGCTGCTGCTCAGGCGGTAGCGCTCAAACCCGGCCGTGCTTACAACCCATTCTTTGTGCATGGTGGTATTGGGATGGGAAAGACTCACTTGCTCCAAGCTGTGTGTCAAGAGATGTTGCGGCGCGACCCAACAACTCGAATTGTTTACATCTCCTGCAGCACGTTTATGGACGTGTTTCATGAAGCTGTCCGCGCCGGACGAATGATGGAGTTTCGACACCGGTTTCGGAATGTGGACATGCTGGTGATCGATGACATTCACTTCCTCTCCAAGCATGAGCAGACGCAAGAAGAGTTCTTTCACACATTCAATGCCTTGTACCAAGGTGGTCGGCAGATTGTGTTGAGCTCTGATGC
>JBILYM010000129.1:0-6336 GCA_044377725.1 Phycisphaerales bacterium | reverse complement strand
GGGTGTTGCCGCGCCGATCGCTCTTCTTGCAGGCTGCTCATCAGTGGCACCCAGCGCGGAATTGACGCGCACGTCCACGCCAACGCACTGGACATTGGTGGCGCCGAAAGGCGTTCGCGAATTGCCCGAAGTGAAGGCGCTGATCGCTGCGCGTGCCACGCGATTCACTGTTGAGGTGATCGAGTTTGACCCGGCTGAAGGAACTGCAGAGACGCGGTTGGCAGCAGTGCGCGCCCGGTTGGCGAAAGCGTCAGCGAGCGTCACGCCGACCGCCGGCGCAGTAGCCGACGGTGGTGCTCGGACATCTGGCGGTCCAACCACCGATCAAGTGCTGGTGATCGGCTCGCCGGAAGCTATTTCCATGGGTCCATGGAACTTTGCGGGCGTCAAGCAACCAATCTCCACTGATTGGCTACTGACTACAAATCTTGAAGTTGGCAAAGCGGTCGAACCAGTGACCGGCTGGCAAGCGGCACTCAGTGAACCCGCGCTCCGCACGGTTGGACGCTTGCCATTTGATGACACAAAGATCGTGTCGTTGGCCGCACAAGCCACACTTGAACACGATCGCAACAGCCAAGCAGCCACCGGCACCGCCGTACTCGGCGCAAGCGGAACTGCGTACGCGTGGCCGATGGCCTCCGCACGAAGACAACTGCAAGACTCCGGATGGAGTGCATCGCTCTACGGCGAAGGCGGAAGTTGCGATAGTTCGCCGCGCGACTTCATGCCCGCGTGGCAAGGAGCCACGGGCAATCCCGTTGCCTCACTCGTGGTAGCCGCCGGCCCGACCTATGCAGCGCTCAATGATGGCGGCCCCGCGCGCGGCATTCGGTGGCTCGTTCGACCAGCAGCGGCGAGCGGCGCACCGGCGCCGATTGCGACTTCGGCGGCAGTTGCTGCCAGGGCGCCGGCTGCAACCGACGCACGACCGACGCCAGTTTCGCCCCCTGCATCGATTCTGGTTGCTTTCACGCCAACCTTTGCGCGACCAAGTAGCCCCGACATCTCGGATCTCATGGCTTGGAAGCAAGCTGCGGCGATCGCCGGATTCACTGCGGACGTCAGTGCCTCGCCGGTTGCGCCGGCGCTTGAATCGATGGTGAACATCCCGCGCCAGCTCGCGCGTGGCACGCCCCTGGGAATCGTCATTGAGAGCGAGCGACGCACGTACTGGGCGCGCGCTGCGGGCGACGTGGTGTCATGGATGCCAACCGCCAAAGAAGACCGTGCATTGCTCGCGCTCTCCGCCGTCCTCTACGGAGATCCGGCACTGCAGGCCTGCAAGACCCCCACTGCCGCATTGAACCTCACCAATGCCGCGCCGCTCGCTGTGGTGGTGACCGACAGTGCGTTCGGCGAGACGATTACTGATCAGCCGGCACCTGCAACTGGCATGACCGGTCGTGCAATGGCACTGACAATTGCGCTCTTTGCCGTGCTGGTGGCGCTGGCTGCCGCGTGGACTTCACGGCGCAAGGATTCGTAAGCGCCCGAACAGTTACCCGAGGTCGATCGGTTTGCCTTCGCGCTTGCCGTCGTACCAGAAGGCAAGCTTTGCACGGGACTGCAGCGGCTTGTGACGACCAAGTGAAAACCAAATGGTGAGCGCCAAGAGCGTCAGCATCATGCGTGGCCCCGCTCCAGCGCGTTGCTTGCGCGCGCTGCTGACGACCTCTTCAGGAAGAAACGCAAATCGACCGCGCTCTTTGAGCGCCTTACTCATCCAATATTCCTCGCCCGCGAACCACTGCTCATCGAAACCATTAAGCGCAATAAACGCATCGCGTCGCATGAAAATGAAGCATCCAGCAGCAAGTTCTTGCGCGTACCACAGCACCTTAAATGCCGCAAAGAATGCCTCAGAAATTGTGCCTCCGCGACCATCAAATGCCACCCGCGAGCCACCGCCCACCGCACCGCGGTCAAGTTCACGAAGGGCATGGCGAAGCACTGTTTCTGGGAGCCACGTATCTGCGTCAACAAAGATCAGGTACGGCGCAGTGGTTGCGTGTCCGCCCGCATTGCGCACCGCCGCAATCTGCCGCTTCTCCACACGAACCACACGCGCACCCGCGGCCACGGCTAACGCGGCAGTGCCATCACTACTGGCATCGTCCACCACCAGCAACTCATAGGGCCGCCCTAGATTCTCTGCAATCGTTCGCAATTGACCGACCGTCTGCGCAATGATCGCTTCCTCGTTCCATGCCGGAACAATGATCGCGTAGTGGGGGGCTGGAGTGTGCATCATGGCGTGAGGGCTTGCTGGTCAGACGCGCTCAGGCGCAGTCATTCCAGCGACAATAGTAACAGCGTCACCACTCTCAACCATGGAGGCGATTGGGTAAGCACATGAATCAATCATCGCGGCGCCCGCTGGACGAAGATTTCCGCTCCGACCAAGTCCGCCAAATGGCAGCTTTCCGCTCGCGCCCGCGGTGCCGCAATTGATGTTGATGCATCCAGCGCGCAGCCGATCCATGGCGCTACGAATGACCGATGGTTGCTGCGTGAAGATGCTGGCTGCGAGGCCAAATTCCGTTGCATTTGCCTGGGAAATGGCGTCATCCAAACCATCAGCGATGGCAATTCTGACCACTGGGCCAAATACCTCGCGGTCCGTTGCTAATTCAAAGCGAGGCGCAAGCAATACGCCGGGCGTTGCAAACCAGCCTTCGTTGGACACCCCGCGCTGCGATGCATCCGCTGCAATTCCCGTGCCGAACGCGCGTGCCACCAGCAACACTTGCTCACCGCGCGCCCTGCACTCCTCTTGGAACGCAACCGTTGCATCGCGCGCCTCGCGACTCACCAGTGGACCCATGAACGGCGCAGGATCTGCGTCGCCGGCCGCCACCGTGATAGTCCGCGCGCACTCAAGAAATGCAGCAATGAATCGATCAGCCACTGCCTGATGGACAATGATTCGTCGCGTGCACGTGCAGCGTTGTCCGGTACTGATGAACGCACAGCGCACGCACTCAATCACTGCTTGCCGCAGATCCGCATCATCCATGATGATGGCGGCATTACTGCCACCCATCTCCAGCGCCACCATACGACCGGGGCGGTCGAGGTTGGCCTCCATGATGCGCCGACCAACTGGCCAACTTCCTGTGAAGAGCACTCCGTCGACCTCCGCATGAGCCACCAGCTCGGCAGCCACATCCCCGCGTCCCTGCACCGTATTGAATACGCCAGCAGGCATGCCCGCTTCGTTCATCAACTCAGTCAGTAACGAGCCAACCGCGGGGGTCTTCTCGCTTGGCTTAAAAACAACCGTATTTCCCGCGTACAGCGCGGGAACCCAATGCCCATTCGGCAAATGCGCTGGGAAGTTGAACGGCCCAATCACTGCCATCACGCCGTACGGCCGGTACGAACAATTGTTGGACCGAGTGGCAGAGGCCGGAATCTGATAGCCAGCAATGCGCGCGCGCACGCGATCTTCCAAAGTGACATTGACTTTGTCCGCCAGCAGCGCCGCTTCTTGCCGCGCCTCAGCCATCGTCTTCCCAGTTTCACGAGTCAGTAGCGTGGCAATGCGCTCCGCGTGACGAACCGTGACGGCCGCCCAGGCGCGCAAGACCTCGGCGCGCTCATCAGGCGTTCGTGCGCTCCATTCTGGAAATGCCGCACGCGCCGCTTGCACCGCGGCGGCAACTGCGCCCACTTCTATGCGAAACCGACCGACCTCAACGGATGGCCGCGCTGGATCTACAGAAACAATTTCATTCGCCGCGGTCATGCGCTTGGCTCAAGCGCGGTCACCCCAATGACATCGCCGATGGCCGCACCAATGGCGTCGGACGTTACCTTCGCTAGCCGAATGTGCTTGCCATCAAGTGCATAGGCGCCCCGTGTTGCTCGGAATCCCAGACCACGATTGGAAGCACAACTTATAAATCCAACACGATCAAGGCGTTCATCACCAGCAACCAGCGTCGCCTGCGAAGTTGCGGAAACCAACGGAATGCTGTCGACCGCTGCCTCCAAATACGGGCCGCCGTCAAATGGATCGCATCGGTCGTGATAGGCAAAACCCTGCTTTTCAAGCATGGAGCGAGCTGGACGAGTTTCCTCGCCGACCTTACCGATCAAATTGCGCGCCTCTGGCGGCAAGGTGCTCGCGTAAATCTCTTCCTTGGGAAGGAGACTGGTCATGAATTCTTTGCTGTGCTGACAGAATGCATCAGCCTCGGTGTAACTCAGGTTGATGAATCGTCGCCCAAAGAATTCCCAGAACAACGTCTGACTGTCAGGCGTGAGCGGCCCCATCAGTTCCGCAAGAATGCGGTCTTGGAACATCGCGCGGTGGAGACCCAGAAAGTGGAAGCGCACCAACGAAAGCAGCGATCCAAGTTTTTCACGGTGACCGCGGTACCCGGGCGCAAGAATCAACCCACCAAGTTCGCTTGGACCAGTTTCGTCAGTCATCACTTGGATAGTCATATGCACTGCGCCCGTGTTCAAGTCACGGCTGAAGTGCTCACGACGTCGGACCTGCAAGAAAATCTGCGGCCAACCTTCCCAGCCGATTCGACAAATCAATGAACTGGTGCCAATGACCCCACCAGTCTCGCTGTCCTCAAGGACAAACATGAATTGCCGCTGCCGGTCGTCGGATACATCCCCAGCAAAGCTGCGCCGACTCCGGCTGACCTTGGAGGTGATGATGTCTTTGTCGGCAGGCAGATTGATGAAATGCACCATGCGCGCCAATTTCAGGAGCGTGGGCACGTCATCGGGCATGGCTTGGCGAATCACAAACATCGGAACTCCACTATCGGCACAATTGAGGCCCTTCCGGAGCCTGTTTTGATGTCCGAGAATGTCACGCTGTGCGCGTCATAGAGCGCTCGATCACCTCAAATACCGGCTCCCACTGCTCCGGGGTCATCACGCCGACGGGCGGCAGCATCCGCACGTGGTACGGACCGTGCCCGCAATAGAAGGCCATCACGCCGTCCTCAAACATCGCCTGCAGCAGCTTCATGATTCGGTCCTTATCACCACCGAACGGCGTCAGCCTGCACATTCCACCCGTGCCACCCATGTACTCGGTACTGGTGCGCCCAAATGCATCCGACACGGGAGTGAACCACTCCGGATGTCGCGCCACGAGTTTGGCAGCATGGGTGCGAAACGCTGCGTGCAACTTTGCGTTGCGGCCTTCCGCTCCGTAGTAGCCACCATCGCGCATGAGCCGCAACGCTTCCATTCCAACTTGCAATGCCGATGTGCTGGCGGTGAAGGTTCCGCTCAACAGTCCAGGCTTCGGGTTCATCTCCGGCGCAAACAGGCACGCACACGCCTGACTCATCTTGCCGATGGTCACCACGTCAATGTATTCGCCAAGTCCAAGTTTCTCAAAGCAGAACATGCTTTCCGTGCGACCAAAGCTCTGCACTTCGTCATCCCACACTGGAATTCCTGCGGCCTTGCATGTCTCCATCAATGCCAACAGGAACCCGCGCGGCGCAACATTAAATCCGCCCTCGCCCTGCACCAATTCCATCACGAAGCATGCATGCTGCCCCGGATAACGGTTGATGTATTGCTTCAAGTGCCACACTGCCATATCCGTACAACGCGGACCCATGAGTGGGTCATAGAACGGCATGTAATCCACCAGCGTGGAAAGCGGCAGACCCTGCCGATACGCCGCGGTGTCACCAATTTGACTCATGGTGATTGATCGACCCATGAAGCAATCTTGGAACGCAAGAATGCGCGGTGCACCGCCGGTCTTCTGCATGCACACCTTGAGCGCGGCTTCATTCACCATGCAACCGGAATTACTGACAAAGCAGTGCTCCATGCGACTGTTGCGCTTCGCTTCTGCAACAAGGAACTCAGCAAAGGCGACACTGTCCTGGTTGCTGGTGAGATTGCCTTGCATGCACAGGTCAGAAAGCCCGGCCCGTAATGCAGCAGCGGTCATGCGCGGATCGCTGTGGCCAAACATGTGTACGCCAATCCCGTTCAACATGTCCCACTTCACACTGCCATCAAGTAGCTCTACCAGCGGCCCGTTGCCAAGCCCGGTTCCCAGATACGGCATGATGGGTCCACGACCGCGCACCGCGGCAGTCCGCTTCATTGCAGCAGCAAAGGAATCCTTCAGCGCCGGATCAGCGGCACGCGCACCAGTCAGTCCCTGTTGCGCACGCTGCACGCGCGCGACGATGGCCTGAATGTGCTGGGTCACCTCCGAATCAACGGCGAGTGGGCTTGAAAGTGGAGCGATCGCGTCAGTCATGCGCGCATCGTAGATGCGACCGAGGCCGCTGTGCGCAGTAAAGACAGCGCCACTAACTGCGCGCGGTCAAC
>JBILYM010000001.1:0-58539 GCA_044377725.1 Phycisphaerales bacterium | reverse complement strand
CTGTTCACTTGTCAAAGAAAGGCCGCATCGGACGAATCCGAAGCGGGTCGCGAATTGTAACGAAATCAAAGTTGCCGTCAAGGGGGTTGGGTGCCCCAGGCAAGGAATTTCCCAAGGAAAATGCACCAACGCATGGGCGCCGTTGGCGTTCCGAGTCTCAATCGCCCTTACGGCGGCCTGAATGGTTGGATTATAAGAGGGGCTCAATAAGTATGCAAGCAGAAATGTGCATATCGGGCACCAATTTCAATCCTTCACACTGACCACCGCCGCGCTCACCCGCACCGCCCCGGAGCCGCGGAGAACCGCCGCCGCCTCCGCGAGCGTGGATCCAGTAGTTCGAACATCGTCCACCAACACCGCATGTCGCCCTGCAATGCGGCGCGCGCACCGGCGCGTACTGAATCGTTGCGCGCGTGTCATTCGATCCGCACGCGCAGCAGCATCAACCTGCGTTGCACCAAGTCGCTGTCGCAACGCAATGCAACATCGAACATTGCATGCACGTGCAACAGCCGCGGCAATTGCACCTGCATGATCAATGCCACGCGCGTGCGTGCGGAGCCATGGCGATGGAACGGGCACAATCACTACATCACGATCACCCCTAGAAATCAGGCCACAATCAAGTAACTGCTGGCCGAGCGCAGCGCCAAGCGTCTCAGCCATTGACTCCCATCCGGCGTGCTTCACATCAACAACCCACGAGCGCAACGGCCCTGCATGCGCACCCAGCCGCACGATCCACTCCGGCGCCGCATCACCAGCGCGACGCGTTCGACATTGACATGCTTTCTCCTGCATCGTCACGCCACAACGCTCGCACCATGTCCACGGCGGATCCGGGCGAAATCGCGCGCGACGGAGTGCATCGGCTGGCGCGGGCAGGCCGCGTCCGAGCAATTCGTCGGCGATGGCTTGTAGTTGTCGCAAAAGAACAGTCACCGCGTCAGTATGGACGCGGTGACTGAAGTACTCAGGATTTACTGCGGAAATTCTTCGCTACCGAACGACGGCGCGCCGTCACATCCATCGCGCGCGTCCTACATATGCAGCCATCAATCTCAGCTTGCTGCCATCCGGCGCAGCACGGTGTGCAGGATTCCACCGTTGCGGTAATAGTCAACTTCGACCGGCGTATCGATGCGGCACAGCGTTTCAAACTGCACCTTGGCGCCATCGGTCTTCACCGCGGTCACCTCAATCTTCTGCCGCGGCTCAACGCGATCATTCACCGCAATGCTGAATGTTTCGGTGCCATCAAGGCCGAGAGTCGCGGCGGTTTGACCATCAAGGAACTGCAGCGGAAGCACGCCCATACCAACCAGGTTCGAGCGGTGAATGCGCTCGTAACTCTCAGCGATCGCGGCCTTCACACCTAAGAGCATGGTGCCCTTTGCAGCCCAATCGCGGCTTGAACCCATGCCGTAATCCTTACCCGCAAGCACCACCAGCGGAATGCCCTTGGCCTTGTATGCCATGGCTGCGTCGTAGATGAACTTCTCCTTGCCGCCGTCGGTGAAGTCGCGGGTCCAACCGCCGGTCTTGTCGGACGTGATCTTGTTGCGGATGCGCGTATTGGCGAACGTTCCGCGCGTCATCACGCGGTCATTGCCACGACGGCTGCCGTAACTATTGAACATCGCCACGCTCACGCCGTGCTCTGCAAGGAACTTACCAGCGGGCGAATCCGACTTGATATTGCCGGCGGGAGAGATGTGATCGGTGGTCACGCTGTCGCCCAAGAACGCCAAGCAGCGCGCTCCAGAGATCGGCGCGATGGTGCCCACTTGCATCGACATTCCCTCAAAATATGGGGGATTTTGGATGTATGTGCTCTTGGAATCCCATGGGTACATCTCGCTTGAGGCAGCGGCAATGGCGCGCCACTCTTCGCTTCCTTCAAAGACGTGTGCGTACTCATGCGTGAACTGTTCGCGTGTCACAAACGCGGCAACCGCGTCGTCCACTTCCTTCTGCGAGGGCCAAATGTCCTTGAGATATACGGGCTTTCCATCATTTCCCGTGCCGAGCGGCTCGGTGGCAAGATCAATGTTCACCGTGCCCGCGATCGCATACGCCACCACCAGCGGCGGGCTTGCCAGGTAATTCGCCTTCACATCCTGGTGAACGCGCGCTTCGAAGTTGCGATTGCCGGAGAGGACGCTGGCCACCATCAGGTCGCCATCCTTGATGGCCTTACCGATATGGTCCGGCAGCGGTCCGCTGTTACCGATGCACGTGGTGCATCCGTAGCCGACGAGATAGAAGCCAAGGTCCTCAAGCGGCTTGAGAAGACCACCCTTTACCAGGTAATCAGTGACAACTTTGCTGCCTGGTGCAAGGCTCGTCTTCACCCACGGCTTGCGAGTCAGGCCCTTCGCTGCAGCCTTCTTGGCAACCAGTCCAGCGCCGATCATGACGTTCGGATTACTGGTGTTGGTGCAGCTGGTGATGGCAGCAATAACGATGTCGCCGTGGGTGAGTTGATACTCATTGCCTGCTTCATCGCGCACGGCCACTTTGCTTGGCTCGATAGCAACCGCGGTACCACCTTCAGACTGCATGCTGGACCCTGGCTTGCCGCCAGCACTTGATTTCTCAAGGAATTTAGGCAATTCACGCTGCCACGCCGACTTCATTTCGTTGAGGGGAACGCGGTCCTGCGGGCGCGCTGGGCCAGCGAGACTGGGGACGATTGATGCAAGATCAATGTCAACCACCGCGGTGTACGTGATCTTGGTGGAGTCCTCACGCCACAACATGTTGGCCTTGCAATATTGCTCCACCGTCTTGATGAGATCCTCGCTGCGACCAGAGAGGCGCATGTAATCGAGCGTGTGATTGTCGACTGGGAAGAAGCCGATCGTGGCGCCGTATTCAGGAGCCATGTTGGCGATCGTCGCGCGATTTGCCAATGACATTTCGGCAAGACCCGGGCCGAAGAACTCCACGAACTTGTTGACCACGCCAAACTTGCGCAGGATCTGCGTGATGGTGAGCACAAGGTCCGTCGCCGTGGTGCCTTCCGGCAACTTGCCAGTGACGCGCACGCCAACAACCTCCGGAATCAGCATATAAATCGGCTGACCAAGCATGACTGCCTCAGCCTCAATGCCACCAACACCCCAACCAACCACGCCCAATCCATTGATCATGGTGGTGTGACTGTCGGTGCCAACGAGGCTGTCTGGATAGAGAACCCCGTCCTGTTCCCAGACCACTTTTGCCAAGTATTCAAGGTTTACTTGATGCACGATGCCGGTAGCTGGAGGCACCACGCGGAAGTTTGAGAGCGCCTTCTGGCCCCACTTGAGGAACTCGTAGCGCTCCTTGTTTCGATCGAACTCCAGTTCGCCGTTGATGGTCAGCGCCATGCCACTTGCGAAGGCATCCACCTGCACACTGTGGTCAATGACCAGGTCGCACGGAACCAGCGGGTTCACCTTCTTTGGGTCGCCGCCGAGGCGCTTCATCGCGTCGCGCATGGCAGCAAGGTCCACCACGCATGGAACGCCCGTGAAATCCTGCAGCACCACGCGGCCGGGCATGAATGGGATCTCTTCTTCGGCGACCTTCGCCGGGTCATAGTTGCAGATCTTCTGCACGTGTTCTTTGGTGACGATGCGGCCGTCGCAATTGCGCAGGCACGCTTCGAGCAACACGCGGATGGAATACGGCAAGCGTTCGATCGGCCCGAGCGACTTGAGCGCATCGAGGCGGTAGTAGGTGCGGTCGCCGGTAGCGGTCTTCAGCGTAGTGCGCGCATTGAAGGGATCGTGGGTGGTCATAGACCCACCATTCTAGGAAATAAGTGTCGTTCAACACTGTCCCTAATTTCCACGATAAATGGGGACAGTGGTGAATGGCACCTATGTAGACGGTGGCGCCTGAGTGTGCCCGTGCGCGGCATCTGCATGACGGCGCGTCCCATGAATCGCTCGTGAAACCCGAGGTGCAAAGAAAAACACGTAGGTAAACACAATGCTCCAACTGACGAGCCAGTTAAGCAACCATGCCAGAAATGCAAAGTGCGGTGCATTGATGAGCGTCATTGTGCCACTGGTGAAAATCGTCACGAGTCCCGCATTCACTACGCTCGAAAGAAAGTGTTTCACGAGCAGGAATCGTAACGATTGCGAAGCGTGGTCGTGCACCGGTCCTGGGAGGACGGCACGCCGCTTACGCGCGCCGCGCGAGGAATCCAATCGGCAACTGCGTCGATCCGTCGATGGCAAGATCCGCGAGCGCTTCGCCCAGTACTGGCATGAATTTGAATCCGTGACCACTGAATCCACACGCGATCCATGTGCGCGCGCAGCCGGGCATGAGATCCACGATGAAATGCTGGTCGGGGCTGTTGGTGTACAGACAGATGGCACTCGCCAATGCGGGGCCAGCGGCGGCGGGGATGAACTCGCGGGTGATGCTTCGGATCTCTTCGATTTCGTCAAGAGTGGCAGGCACGCGCGGCGCGTCTGGGTCGCATGGTGTTCCAGCTCCGTGCAGCGCGATCTTTACACCGCCGGGCGCGTCTTGGCCGGGGGCTGTTGGGATTCCGTAGATACCGGGGAGCGTGTGGCCAACTGGTTTGATGTCGGTGGCAGAAAGTGATTCGCCGACCGGGGCAACGCTGTTGGCGTGTTGTGCCTGCGTTGCCTGTTCGCCCTGCGCGATGGATCGATCGATGTACCACACAGGCATCCGCGGCGATGCGCAGAGTGCCGCATCACACGGCGCGAGCCACACGATCGGCACGCGCAGCGGCGTGAGTGTGACGCCAAGCGTGCGCGCCAGACTCGGCGTCCATGCACCTGCGGTGATGATGAGCGAACCAGCTTCGTAGGTGCCACGATCGGTGCGGACCTGCACTCCATTGGCTGTTTCAGACCATTCAATGACGCGCTCGCCCTCATGGATATCTGCGCCGTGCGCGCGCGCGACGCGGACAGCGGCGGCGACTGCGCGTTCTGGGCGAACGAATCCAGAGCCCGGTTCAAAGAGCGCTGACCAATCATCAGGAATGTTGAACTGCGGGAAACGCGCACGCGCAGCACGTGCGTCGAGCGGCTCGCATGGAACACCGTGTCCAGCGCCGGAAGCGTGTGAACGTCCAACCACTTCGCTACCGGGCGCCCCCATGTACAGGACGCCGGGGCGATGCACGAGCGGAAATGTTGCGTCCGCGCCGAACTTGATCGATTCGCGTTCCAGTGCTTCCCACCCCGCGCGCGTGCGTAAAAGAAGTGGGACATAGTCAGGCAACTCGAAGTAGCAATCGCGAATGATGCGGCTGCCACCGTGATGACTGCCGAGATTGTGCGGCACCGAAAATCGATCGATGCCCAAGACCCGTTCTCCGCGCGACGCCAGATGCATGCACGCCGCCGAGCCCATGGTGCCGACGCCGATGACGATGGTGGAATAAGTGTTGGACTGTTGATTCACGGCAAATACATCACACGCTCAAGTTGCACGAATCCTTCATCGGGCTGGCGACCATCAAGCTCCACGAAGTACTTCTTCATTTCGCCTTGCCAACGGGCGTTGACTTCGGTGGCAGCCATTGCATCGAGCGCGGTCTGCAGATTGGGGGTCTCAAAGTAACCAACCAACGTGCAGTCTGCGCGATCAAGGAACAATGAATAGTTGTGCCACCCGGTAGCGGAAAGCGCTGCAAGCATCTCGGGCCATACCGCTTGATGACGAGCCACATACTCATCAAGCAGGTCCGGGCGAAGTTTCAGTCGAAAGCAGACTCGTTCCATGTGATTGGCTCCGCCTATAAAGTACGCCGGGCATGCAAAGCGCGATACTCACCACATTTGCCTCGCTGGCGGTACTGACGCTGACGAGCGCGCACATTGCAACACCAGGGATCGCGCCGCAAGTAGCCGCAACGCCGCTCGCCGCGCCGCGCGTGCACCGCGGAGCGTTTCGTGACCGTGCAGCCATGGTGCTTATTGATATTGGAAACGGTGTGTGGTGCGCGTTCAATCCGCGCACTGCTTCGTATGACGTCATCTGGCGCGGCGATGTGGAGTGGCGCGGGAAGGTGCATGATTTCAGCCAGGACACATCGCGTCCGCGCGGTGAAATTCTGCGTGACCGAACGCAGCCCGTGGCGACTGCTCCTGATGCAGTCCTGCAACCAGGACAAACGATTTCCATGAAATCTGCGAGCGGCGCGCGTATGCCACTTTGGCATGCACTGCTCATTGCGTTCGATGAACAGGGACGCATGCCGGTGACTGTGCGCGCTGTTGAGAATGACGGTCGCGAGCGATTGCACTTTCAAAGTTGCACGCACGTCACGAGTGATTTGGAGTGGCAGTGGAACTTCAAGATCATGAATGGGCCCGCGCGCCCGGCATCCATTGAATGGACAAATACGGGGACCTCGCCAAAGCCTCTACGCGCCATGCGACTCGAAGGCGAAGAAGTCACGTGGATAGACGGCGACGGCTACGCACTCACAGTGAATTGGAAGGGATACGAACTCACTCCCGATGCAGTGCTGTTGCGCTTTGACCTCGTTTCAAAGGATGGAACGCGCGTCGAGGCGTCGCAGCGAGTGACCGCAAAAGGTAAAGGCGTGCGCATTGAAACGAGCGGTATTCCAGAGGATTACATCTGGTTTACGACGCTGAGCGAAACGCGCGCGATTGCAGAAATTGGCGTTGAAGATGGAGACGAGAAGTGATGCGCGCAATCGCGGTTTCACTCATGTTGTGCACCACCATGGCACGCGCGCAAAGCGAGCCGCCTACAAACACCATCCCGGGCCTCACACTCTGGGCGTGGCGACTGGAAGGCGATCTCCCGCGCTGGCCGCACGTGGATGATGGCCAGACTCCCAACGCTTACAAGGTTGTCGGCAGCGTTGCCGCCATCCGCGACCCAATCGCCGCTGACGACGGTCCACTCGTCGATCACTTCGCGGGCGAACTGCGCGGATGGATCAAGATTGATACCGCCGGTCGCCACATGTTTCGACTCGTCGGTGATGACGGCGCGCGTCTCCTGATCGACGGACGCGAGCTCTATGACACCGAACGTCTCGCCGGATTCGTTGGCGAAGATGGACTCGACCTCACCGCCGGACTGCATGAGATTCGCATTCCGTTCTATGAAGACGCCGGGAAATTCCTGGTGAGTTTGCAGTGGAGCGTGCCAGGTGCGGTTGGCTATACGAACATCCCTACTGACAATCTCCGCACCGAAGCTGGACAAACATTTGCTACTTCTCCCGGCATGAAGCGCTGGCGATTCGCTGGCGATGCCCGGCGCCCCGGGGATGGCACGGCGCTTGCGGCCGCACATCCGGCGTACCGCTTGGAGAAGGTTCGAACACCTGATTTCAAGCCGCAAGTGGGCGCCTTGTGCTTCTTGCCCGATGGGCGCTTGGCTCTTGCCGAGTGGCAGCACGATGGCAAAGTGTGGTTACTTTCACACTTGAACGCCGCACAACCAACGCTTCTGGCTGAGGGTCTTTCCGAGCCACTCGGTCTTGCATGGGTCAACGGCGCGCTGGTCGTCACGCAGCGCGGCGAGATCACGCGTTTAGTCGACACCAGTGCCGACGGTATCTACGACCACGCCGATCGCTATGAGTGTCTAGCAAGCGGATGGCCGCAGAGTGCCAACTACCACGAGTTCACGTTCAACATGGTGCCCTACAAGGATCGCCTGTGGTTCAGTACGAGCGTTCCATTGCGCGGCGGTCTCACCAATTACGTACCCGGAACGGATGGTGACTTCACCACGCCGAATGGTCCGGGCAGCGTGTGGAGCATCGCGCGCAATGGCGGTGACCTGCAGCGCGAAGCGCGTGGATTTCGCACGCCCAACGGCATGGGTCGCGGCATTGCTGGCGATCTCTTTGTGTGTGACAACCAGGGCAGCTGGATGCCCGCCAGTCGCATGAATCACCTGGAAATACGCAGTTCACGCGATCAGCCGCTGCCCTTCTACGGTCACCAGGAAACCCGCATCGGTACGGAAACCGCCGAGCCGCCGGTGGTGTGGTTCCCGCACGGCGAGATTGGAAATTCGCCCAGCGAACCCGTGCTGGTGCATGACGGACCGCATCGCGGCCAGATGTATGTGGGCGATGTCACCTACGGCGGAGTGACACGCGTCTATGCAGAACGCATCACGGGCTCCGATGGAATCGCGCGATACCAAGGCGCCGTGTTCCCCATGAGTCAGGGCATTGAAGCGGGCGTCAACCGCATGGCGTGGGGCCCTCAAGACGGCGCCCTGTACTTGGGTGGCGTTGGTAGCAACGGAAATTGGAATCACCAAGGACACACCTTTGGACTTGAGCGGCTTGCTCCCGCGTGGGACCCCCATACGGGCCCGGACGCTGCACGCGCTGCGGCCTTTGAAATGCTGCGCGTGCAGAGTGCGCCCAAAGGATTCATGATCACGTTCACCAAGCCAGTCGATGCTGCGATGCTTGCAGACCCCGCACATTACGAAGTGAAAAGCTGGCGATACGAACCAACCGAGCAGTACGGCGGACCAAAGGTTGATGTGCATGCACACCAAGTGACGCGCGCTACTGCATCACCTGATTTCCGCCAAACACAACTGGAAATTGCAGATCTCGCACCCGGTCGTGTCTACGCCATCACGCTCAAGGATATGAAAGCCGCTGACGGCACCGAGCCCTGGAGCACCAACACCTGGTACACGCTCAACGCCATTTCCAAGAAAGACATTTCATTCGAACGCTTTATTGGTTCGCCCGTTCCAACCGCGGATGCGCAGTGGCTCTACGACGATGCATCATCACATGCCAACGCCCTGCAGATGGCAAAGGACGGAGCGCCGTGCGATTGGAAGATTGAGCCGGATGGTTCACTCGCAGTGCACACCCCAAAAGATGGCATTGGCGAGTTTGACATCGTTTCGCGTGCCACGTTCGAGGATTGCTTTGTGCACGTGGAGTGGCTGAGTCCAGCGGGTGGCAACGTGCAGGACGGTCAACGCAACGGCAACAGTGGCATCAAGTTGATGGAGCGCTACGAGGTGCAAATCATGAACAGCGCGCAGGCACCTGAGCCTCCGCGCTTCAATGAGTCCGGCAGCATTTATCGACAGACCGCTCCCGACGTGAATGCAAGTACCGGCGCGGGCACGTGGCAGAGTTATGACATTTGGTTCACGGCGCCGCGGTGGGAAACCAACGCGAACGATGCCAGTGATTCCAATAGTCCGGGCAGAGCGCTTTCAGCAAAAACCAATCCGCGCAAGTTGAAAAACGCACGCATGACCGTGGTGTGGAACGGTGTACTGGTGCAGGATGATGTTGAGGTGAAGGACAAGACCGGACTCAGCGGCACGGAAGCGCCGGGACCAGCGCGCATCTTGCTGCAGAGTCATCCGAGCGATGCAGAGGGCCCGGTTCGTTTCCGAAACATCTGGGTCACCAGCACTCCAACTGCGTCAGCGAACGGCCCTTCTTCCATCCGCAGCCCCGCCCTCCCACGGTAAGAGATCCACCGGGAAGCTGTCTTCCAGGCCACCCCACACGCGCATTTCAGGGGCGGTGTTCAGTGGATTGGCGTTTCGCACCAACAGCGAACCAAGGTTCACGGCAAGCGATTGCCTGACAAAGATCGTGATGCGCCGACTTGATGGCGGCAATGCGCGCACCATCGCAGCAAGCCGAAGCGCAATGGAAAGGTTGCCGTCAACATCACCAACAGAAACGCTAATCAAGAGATTGCCGGTGGTGCGGGCAACCATGCCATGCAAAGCAGTACCGAGTGCATCCGACTCTGCACTCTCATGAATGAGGTGCGGATCAAACTGCGCGCACGCTTGCGGAAAGTTTGCCTTGACCCGCGCCCACGCGCGCTCCGGGTGCATGTCCATGAGGTTCACGCGACGCGGCTTGGCGGGAGCGGATGCAGTCGGTGCAGTGGCCACAGCGAGCATCGCTAAGAATGCTGCCGCGGATTCGCCAAGGCCAACCATCAGTACTTCTTCAAGTTGTTGCGGCGCGGCAGGCACGGTGCCTGACCACACAGCCAGCGCTTGGCGAGCGGCCATTTCATCGGGGCAAAAGACGCGAACATCTAGGCAGTAGTGACGCCATCGGTCGCTGTTCTCCACCGCGTGATTGAGTTGCTCAGCGCATTCCGGTGAATCAATGCGAACGTGCACCGTGGTTCGCCGCGAAGGGGTGGCATGCAGTGCTTCCGAGCAGCGCACCAACGCCTCCAAGTTGCGCGAATCACCATCGCCCACGATCACCACATCATCGGTGTGAGCAATATCGGCCTGTCGGAGGCATCGTTGCGTAATGGCGTGCACCTGCAGCACCATCAACGCGCCGAGCGGATGAATGAGCGTGCTCGGCGATCGCTCCGTGCGCAGATGCGTGAGAAGCACGCCGCGACCGATGGACGCGTGGTACGCCAGAATGTCGTCCGCAATCCAATGCGCGGCGCGGCCATCGCCAATCAGAATCACCCGGCGACGACTGGGCCAGAGGTGGCTACGAATCGTGGTGCGCAAGCGGTCGTACGCACCACCTGCAAGCAACCGAAAGAGTTCGAACGCAAACATGATGGCGGCAATGGTGGCCAACACCTGCGCGGCGATCGGCATCCAGTCCATGAAACTGGCGACGGAGCCTGCTACCGCACCAAGCGGATCCTCGTTGAGTGTTAAGAGGCGACCAAGTCGATAGACGAGCCGCCATTTCTCTTCTGGGTGTTCAGCGAGAATCCACACCGAGTACAGGACGATGGCGATCACATCAGCAATCGCACCAATCATCGGCGGCTGAATGCTCCAGTGCCGATGCGTCGGCAGATGCTGATAGCCCCGGCGGTGGGCAGGAGTGGCGGGCGCTGTAAGTAACACGGAAGCGAGGGCGCTGGAGGGCGCTGTCGGCGAGGTCATGGCAATAGTCGAGCAGAAATGCGGGCCGGATGCGCGATGTCAGAATCCAGCGCGGTCAACCATGAATAGTCACGGACTTCGAAATGCAGGGAACGTTGACCGTGGCGGGCATCAAATCAATCGCCTTGACGGCAGGCAGGCATTTGGGGAGCTTCCCCGCATAGTCCTGGACATTCGACCACAACTTTGCCAGCTTGTTTTTTGACGCAGTTCTCGATGAATTGACGTCATTGAACACGGGCTTGAGTGCCTTCACCGCGCTAGCCACTTCGGCTTGTTGCCCATCCCATGGGTACTTCTCTTCAGCGCAGCCCTTCGCGGTGCCTTGCGCTGCGCTCCACTTGTTCTCGACTCGTTGGACCAACTTCGTCAGCTCACGCTTGAGATTCTTGCACTTATCGATGGTGCTATCGAGCTCCGGTTGGCAGCGCCAATCGGTTCCGCCCTTCTCTTCCGACTTCTTCGTTCGCAATTCCTCTTCGCAAACGCTCGCGATCACGGACTCCGTGATCACGCCATGCGCCTCTTGGAGCGCAGCGCACAACTCAGCAAATTGACTCGACGCTAATTTAACCTTCGTCGCGCAATCGGGTACAGGGGGTGCAGAAGGCGACGCAGAAGCCGGTGCGCCCACAAGGCTAAGGGACACGATGGTTGTTGTAACGATATGGATGAATTGAAGCATGGGCGCCTAAATGTTTACGAACGAGTCACTAGCGGCAGACGATCAGAGGTGATCTTCATGATTAGTGTCTCCCAGGACTTCTCAACAGTTTCGTGAAGATTCCAACACCGGTAGTGCACAAGGTACCGCCATCCCCACTGGAAACCAGCATTCCAATTGCTGATGCCGATGAAACACGTCCCTAAACCGTGTTTGCAGCCCTGAGATGCATGAAATGCCCTTTGCCCAACCCCACCACGCCCCTAAACTCCATCCATGCGTATCGCCACCATCGCGTCCGGCATCCTTCTCGCCGTGATCACCATCGAGCCGGCATTCGCCGCTGCTCCGCCCGCAGCCACTGCGCCCGGCGGTCCCGCGCTTTCCACGCCGATGTCTACGCCGAGCGGTGCTCGTTCACCCGCCCGCGCTCGCCCAACGCGCAAGGGTTCCATGGCGCGCCGCGCGCCGCGTGCGATTGATCCGGCCGTCGCCACTGCACCGAACACGAATTCGCCGGCAAACGCCCCGAACGTTCCAACCGTTCCCGCCGCACCCTCGACATCCGGCGCGGCGAACACCACCACTGCGAATGACTCAAACGCTGCCGCTAGTGCAGTCAACATCGCTGCAGTGCTCGCCAGCATTCTGGCCATTCCAGAGAACGCTAACTTCCGCGCCTGGTACGAATCGCCGCACGAGTTCTCCGCGCCGCGTGCTCGCTTCCGCAACATCGCCTTCGTCGATTGGACCGACGACCAGTCATGCATCGTCCGACGCGATGCGGACACCAAGTACATGCGCGCCGAATGCGTGCCCACCGCGTTCCACATCCCATCCGCGATCGACATCGCACGGGCCGATGCGCTGGAGCACCACTTTGGATTCCCCGCCGCGGCGCTGGAATCCATCACCTACCACCAAACTCCAGGCGCCCTTGCGGCCATTGAACAAGCCGTCACGCAAACACTGACGCAGCACGGAATCACGTGCACTGCCGATGGAATTGCCCCGGATCACCAGTGGATTCTTGACCAATCGGCGCCCGCCCTGCGCGGCGTTGCCATTGACGTCATCAATGCCTACTGGAACAACCCGCGCATGCAGCCATCCGCTCGGCAAAGTATCGAAGCGCTCACTAGCTATGTGCAAAACGCTGTTCCATATCACAAAGTCGATGATCAGCGCCATGATCTTGTTGATGACGGCAAAACCCGCTGCGGCCTACGCACTCCCGCCGAGGCGCTCATCGACGGTGGCGATTGCGATACCAAGAGCCTGCTCCTGGCAACGCTGATTCGCAGCATCGATATCGACACGCCGCTGGCGCTCGTCTACTGCATGAGCGGCAATACGCCGCACATGATCCTGGCGATCGGTTGCAGCACGCAGCCCGGTGAGCAATGCATCACTGTGAACAACACCCCGATGGTGCTGGTGGAATCGACCTCCGATTGGGACATCGGACACGTTGGTTCAACGGTTGCGATTGATGATGCGGAGGCGGTGGCGTTGCGGTGACGTGTTTATGTGGAGGGATTTGAGTAGATTCCAATTGTCGGGGGCTGCTGTTTGGGTGTAAACTAGAGATCTAACCGTGGGAACGAGCACTTCCGCGAATTCACCGAGGATGCGAGCATGAACACCGTTGATTGCCAACACTGTGGAGCGTCCCTGATTCTTCCCGAGGGGACGACTGCGGAAGAAGTGCGATGCAAACGTTGCGGGCGTCGAACGGTTCTTCCTCATACAGCCAGAAATCTGCACAAACGCGCACATCGTCCATCCGCGCCTCCGCAGCCACGGGCTGCAGCATCAGCGTCTCTGCCTGCGTTTGAGCGGGCACCCCCGGATCGCGGATCTATTTCGCTAGGTCCGGTATTGGAACCCCCTGCCCGATCATCAGTAGCAGCACCATTTCTAGCGCCCCCGATCAACCAACCGTCGGCGGGGAGACGCGGGCGGGGAGTGCTCTACGTAGCGATCGGGATCGGAATGTTGTCACTGGTTGCCACCGTCGGAATCGGTGCTGCCATGTTCTTTAGGCGGCCAGCACCTCCGCTCGAACAACCAACGAGCATCGCGGTATCTGAGCCCGCGCCGCAGAACTCCGCAGGCAACCGAACGGCGTCCGGAACCGTTGGTGGAGCGGAGACCAAGGCACCAATCGTGGCGAAAGCGACCCCCGTCGCGACGGTCGCACGTGCCGCCGCCCCCGCAGCAGGCGTGCCCAGTGCGATAGCAACACCCGCTCCAGCACCAGCTCCAGAGCCACCGCCAGCGCCAGCGCCAGCGCCCAAACAACCCTCGCAGGCGACGGTCGCAATTCAACGTGGAACAACGGGTCTCGCCAAGTCAATCGGCGCCAAACTGGCGTTTAACAAAGTGGTCTACGCTAACTCGGAAATCGCACTTGCTGAGGTAGAAGCGGAACGATTGGCGGTTCCAGCCGGTCAAGAGGTCGACTGGTTCGTAGATCGATTTTCAATGTCAAGAGCGGCGGACGGAGCCGAGACCAACCCCCTCGAACTGGTCTGCAGAGCGCAATTCATCAGCCAATCGGATTGGCTCGATGCCACTCGACCCGTATTCAGCGTGTACTTCACAAATGCGCCGACCGGCACTAATGTTCGAGTTGAGATTGAGTTACGCAACGCTGCAGGTCGGAGACTTCTCTCTGGTGGACAAGCGACTAAACAGGAATCGGTCCACCTCGCTGAAGGAGAACATCCAGAATGTGTTTGGCTATCGAAGGATGAGCATGATTCGGACCTTTGGGAAATCGGGCTCCAACCCCAGTGGGACATAGACGAACTCGCGAAGTTAACTGCGCCAGAAACCATCACCATGTCGGTGAGTGTCAAATACGGTGATGGGTCAGAAGACGAGCGCATGCTTGAAACCGTCACGATCATGCCGCCCGACCTTGTCGAAACCTCTTATCCGATGCGTCTCGGATTCGTAGGAATGGTCAACGAGGGTCACCCTTGGGTCGAGAGAATCTTGAACCAAATAAATCAGTGCTCTCTCGCGAAGCGCACTGGGATGTCCGCGTCCGGGGGCGCAGGTGCCCACCGGTCCTTCTTCGCGGTATTTCTGCTGTGGCGAGAATTGAAGGCGCGCGGCTTGCGATACTCCTCGCTACCAGGTTCGGTCGATCACAGCGCTCAGGAGACCAGGAGCATCCACGAGACGTTGTTGTCGCAAAACGCTAACTGCGTTGACGGCACGATCCTCATTTGTAGTTTTCTTGAGAAAATGGGCCTATCGAGCATGATCTTGATGCCGCCCGGGCACGCATTTGCGGCCTTTATGGGTGAAGATGGCAACATGTGGGGACTTGAAACGACGAGACTTGGAGACGACGAGGTTTGTTCACCGGAGTTTCGAACACACATTCTGAAGATGTACCCCGATTTAGCAGAAATCGCCGACAAATCGCTGTCGTCCACCGAGAGCCGCGACTTCAATTGTTTCCTAAGAGCAGTGGAGTCGGGTCAACAAAAAATTGCGGTGGGAAGCGAGCATTTGACACATGGCATCGATAAAAAACCATCCGTTCAACAGTTGCTTGAAATGTTCGGGGCCGAAGCCGACCCTGAGAAACGTAAATCACTCATCAGTGCTTTAGGGCGTGACTACACGAATGGAATCTGGGTCTCGCGAGCGCGCCTTAGTCATGTACTGGCAATCCCTGTGCCGAAGGATTTGGATGCGCAATTCAAATTGCCTCCCCAGCCCATAAAGACGCGTTGAACGTTCTTTGGCAAGCGTCACCGGCACTTGTCGCGTCGCCAAGGTGACGCGTACACACCTCGCCGCAATCACCGGTGAAATCCCTGTAGGATCCCTTTATGGCCACGGCCAAGGATTCCGGTACATCCCTTAGGCGATCTGTCGTCTGCCCGAACTGTTGGCGTGAATTTCCGCCAACCCAAGTGCGTTTCATTGCAGAGAGCGTCCAACTCCGCGGTGACCCAATCGCCGGGCCGGCCGAGCAACTGCGATTCCGCGCGATGCGCTTCGATGCATCCGGAAATGCGATCGATCCAAACGACGGTCGGTGCACACGCATAGCCTGTCCGCGTTGCCACATTGAGTTCCCACGGGCGTTGCTGGAACTCCGTCAGATTCCAATCTCAGTTGTCGGCGCGCCAGGATCCGGAAAGACCAATCTGCTCGCCTCTGGAATGTGGGGTCTTGCACAGCGGGCAGCGGACTTCGGCTTGGAGATCGTGGATGCCGATCCTCGTTTCAACGCACTGCTACACCGCAACGAGAGCTTGCTGTTTGCGACGCGCGATCCTTCCGCAGACGTCACACTGCCGAAGACCGATGTTGGCGGTAACGATCTGTATCGCTCGGTGCGCATCGGTGGCCAGACTGAAACGCTCACCAAGCCGTCGTACTTCGTGACACGCCACAAAGATGAAACCCGCCGGTCGGTGATGGTTCTGTATGACAATGCTGGCGAGCATTTTCTCCCGGACAGTCAGTTTGCTGGTGCAGAAATCGCGACGCGCCATCTCGAACGGAGCAGCGCGATCGTTACTGTGTTCGACCCGCTGCAAGACGCACGATTCCGTGATCGCTTCGCCGACGGATTTGATGCGCCACACACCGGCCGGCACGAACGACAGGAACTTGTACTTACCGAAGCTATCGCCCGTGTTCGCCGCCTCCGCTCACTGGATCCGACGGCGCCGATCCCTATTCCCTTGATCATTGCACTCACAAAGGCCGACGTTTGGGCGGACAAGGCATTGGGTGCGGACTGGTCCGAACTCGACCTCCCGGACGCATTGATACCCCGACGGAAGCGGTTGATAGCCAAACTTCAAGAGGTCGACCAACTCGCACGCGAGGCACTGCGAGAGACGGCACCAGAGTTTCTAAACGCCGCGAACATCTTGGCACAAAAGGTCATCTTCGTTCCGGCGAGCGCGCTTGGTACTTCGCCAACCCGCGACGCAGACGGCCATTTCAAACTGCGTGCTGCAGACGTCCGACCCCGATGGGCGGAAATGCCCTTCGTGCTTGCGATCGCCATGTCGGATCCCAAGGTGTTCCCAATGCTCGCCTGATGTTGACGATTCCATGCTCGAGCTCATCCACACTTCTGCCCCGAAAGGACTCTTCGACGACCGCTCGGGATACACCACAGTTGCATGTAGCGAGGGGATGGCTGCAGATCTCATTGCAGCGCTAGCGAACGCATCTGCAACCACCGTTGCGCGGATTGAGAAATCGAGCGATGCCGCCGCCCATGCAGTGCTCAGGCTGTGGCCGGTCACGACTGCCACCGGTCCCGCCATGGTCTTATCACGGATCGTGCCTGTGGTAGCCGACCACACTGGCAGACCAGCCCGCCTTGCGCATCATCTTGTACTCATGGGCACGGAGCTCACCGCCGCATCTATCGCCGCGGTGTTGCTCGATGATGGCGTTTTTTGCCAGAACTTCCAAGGGCAGCCTCGGCGCCTTCCATTGCGACATGCCCCAACCGCGGCACCAGCCGCCATCCTCGATTCAGCACATGCCGCACTCCAAGCCCTCACCGATCATGCTGAAGGTTGGGCAGCGCACCTTGCCGCAATTGGCTCCCGAACACACAACGAACCCGCGAGATTACTGATACCGCGCAATGCACCAGTCCAGACAATCATCGCCGCGATCGTTGAGAAGTCTCTCAGACCATCAGCATTGCGCATCGCGACGACGGAGGATTCCCATGGCAGCATCGCGACAAGTCTCGTGCTCCTACAACAAGGCGTACCCGGCACGTCACGTCCGATTGCTGATTGGACCAACGCACGCGGCACCGCGAGCCCGCCAATTGGTCCGACGGAACCGCCGCGCCGCACCCCCGCCGCCGGCGCCCGGCGTCAGGAACCGGTGCTCGACCTGAGCGGTCTTGCCCCACCAGTGGCCGTCATCGACGAACAATCAACCGCTCCGATCTCCGTGGCATCAACCATGAATCGGAGGAATCCATCCGGATCAGCGCCCAACCCCGCCCCACCCGAACACAGAACATCGACTGTTTATCTGTACGCAGCGATCACCACGGCTGTGGTGCTGCTGCTAGCGATAGCCACCACTGTCGTACTGCTGATGTTGCGTCGATGAAGAAACCAAGGCGATGAATCAATCCAACCACATGAATGCCTATCCCGAGATTACACCAGCAGAAGCGAGTGAATTGATATCGATCGTGCGTGACGCATGCACTCCAGGGACGCTGCAGGAGCGCATCGAAGAAGTGCGTGAGATGCTCGAGTTGCGCATTGTCACTTGTAATCGCTACCTGCGCATGCTGAGCGAGTGGGCAAGCCGTGGACTCATTGTTGAGGCAGCATCGGTGAACGAGTCCTACCCGGAACTTTGCAAGGTTGCATTTCAGTTGAACATGAACGAAGGGCGACTGGAGTGGGATCAGGCATGCAATATGGCTGGGATTTCGGTCAATAGCCGCATTGATGAGCGCGCATTCGTCGCGCTCTCCGACGCGGTCGGCGACGCCTCGTCGCTTGATGAACTGGTCCAACGATTTCAGACTTCCGTACTTGCCCGACAATCGCTAGCAACTCGAATGCAGCAGCTGCAGACGCTCCTAGCCGCGGCACCTCGTAATCCCGCCCTAAAACAGCTTGCCAAACGCTATGAGACAGAGGCACTCGCCGCACTTGAATCGACGTGCAGGGCCGCCTCCATGCGTGGCGAACACCAGACACTTGTCGACGCATTGGATGCGATCGAGGGGCTCGGGTGGCAATCCCAGTTGTCCGCTGAGTTCTACGATTGGCTTCAGTCCGAGATCTCGCGGGAACGTCGACGAGAAGCAGCCGAGTTGTATGCCAAACTAGCCACGCGGATTGAGGCTGCATATGCGCGGCGAGACTTAATGCTGGTCGGATCGCTCTCAGAAGAGGTCGATGCCGTTGAACGCGAGCGCCGCTGCAGCCCCGGAGATAAATTCCGAGAACGCACCAAGGAGGCGATCGAGTGGTCTGAAACCGAGCTTGCCCGACTGCGCGTCGAAGCTGCACACAACAACGCCTGTACTGAACTGCGTCTCGGTCTCGATCGCAAAACGAGCCAACTAGAGTTGTCACGTCTGCGCTCTGCAGTCGAGTCCTACGGAATTGGTGTTCCACAGGATCTCGCGGAACGCTTCGTGCGCGTCCAAAGTGCTGCGATCACGCGTCGAAGGATCATCATTGGACTGATCATTGCCGCTGTGCTTGTCGCGATTGCCGCGGCGATCACGACGTTCAGCATTTCGATGGCGGCTGCCCAAAAACAAGCAGAAGTAGCAGTGATGGCTGCCGACGTTCAAGGGCTTTCGAAGGCAGGTGATCTAGCCGGGGCAAAAAATCGACTCGCTGCTATCAAGTCCACTACCCCATGGGCACTTTCTTATCCAGTAATGGTTGAGGCCGAACGTGTCGTCGCGCAGGCCGAACTTGCAAACTCCGCCCGTCGAGCGGAAGTACGACGCTTGCTGGAAAGCACTGTCGCAGCCAGCAAGGATCCAGCGACTGACGATGCAAGCCTGACCGCGCTCAAGAAATCCATCCGCGACGCGCTGTCGGTTAACTCTGACTCAACCGCGAAACTAGCACCCACAGAACGAACCGAGGCTGAAGAACTACTCAAGACTGTCGAGGCTGAAGAAGTCAAGCGAATTGCAGACCGGCGGCGTCCGATCACTGAAGAGCTCGAAACTCTTAGACGTGATGCCGATGCGTTGGGTGCTCCGGTCGGAGCAGCAGGTAGCGAACAAAGCATCTCATGGATGTCGCAGGCCAACGCCATTCGAAAGCGCTGTGATGACTTTGTCCGCAAGATTCCAGCGAATTACCCAGAACGGCAAGTGGCCACAGATGTATCCGCCCGACTAGGCGAACAAGTCGGCGCTATCGAACGGACGACACTCGCGATCGCAACTGCGGAAAGCGCGCTCGCTCGTCTCTCCAAGACACCGACAAGCGAGGAGGAATTCTCGAAGCGAATCACTGAACTCTTGGCCCAGCCCGAAACTTTGAAAGCGCTGGGGCTGCCCACCGCGGTATTAGATGAGACGCGAGATATGGCCCAAGTAGCGCTCGCACTGCAGCATTGGCGCGAAGTGGTGCTTGGCGGACCTGCCACATCCGCAAAGTCATCGGGAATAGCGATACCTGCCTCTTCGCAAGAAGCAGCTACATTTCGTAAGTCCCTCGAAGCTCATCTGCATAGCTTCCCAACGTCGCCATACACCAGTGCCGCTACAGGCTGCATCGCTATGTGTGAAACTATCTCCGCAAACGATGGAGCTCTCGTTGGTCTCAGCGCACTCGCCCAACTCAAAGACACTGGTCTCTTGTCTATCCAGCAGCTTTCGCTGACAAAAAATCGTTGGGCGTTCATGCGCGACGGCGGACCAGGAACCGGATCCCTTGCAGGGCTACTCTTCAGCTGCAAGGAGCTGACGGTGCCACTGACCGAACTCAAGGCCAACATAGAAGTACGAAGCGGTGACGTGAACGGAAGCGCGCGACGCGAGGTCCCGCCATGGTGTGACGCTTTCACTCAAGCAACGCCCGCGTTCGGGAGCTCAGATGCCATCGTGGCGCAGAATGCGTGGCTCGGTGCAATCGAGAGTGCACGGATGTCAGTCAAATCCAAGACTAAAGCCACCGAAATTCTGGGATTGGCCAACTTCATAGTGCACGCTCTCCAGGTATTCGTCGAAAGCCTCTCCTTCCCTGAGGGTATCGATCAGTCATTGTGTGGCAAATTGGAGAGCGTGCTGCACAGCCCTGAAGCGTTGAAGTTGACTGAAGCAGACTGGGTAGCCCTGTCACTTTCAAAGGCCGATCCAAAGGCAGAGCGTGAGAATCTACGCCGCTCTGCGCAGTTGTTTCTCGACTCCATTCCCGACCTGAAAGCCGCCGTGCAGAGTCGATCAGCGCAATGGGCTGGTGTATCGAAGTCCGCACGCGCAACCACGATTGCTGGCCTGCTTCTCCCCAAAGTGCCTGGCGAGGCACGGCGCCGAGCCTCAGAATCGAACCTGAATGGCCGATTCATGCTTCTCGAACACGACATCGCCGGAGGGGCATGGAGTCTGAAGCCCATCCGGCTTGAAGGTGGCACGCTCGCGGAAGGCGGTTCTTCCGGTCCTTCCTATTCCTTTATCTACCGAGTGGATTGACTCGCGGTGCAGATGAGGTGCGTGGATACATGGAACCGGTAAAAATCGACAGAATGTGACTCCTACGGTAACCTTCGTCCGGGGTAGCCGCATTCGGCTCCATGTCCCGTGAATGCTGTTCCTCAATTCGGATCGGATCCCAACGTGGCTGCTTGGTACTTCATGTCCAACGATCGGCAGAGAGCTGGCCCGCTCGATGACCACCAAATTCAAGGCATGATTGCCGCAGGTCGAATTGAGCCGGAAACCATGATGTGGCGAGCGGGATTTGCCGGCTGGGTGCCAGCGTCTACTGTTCCAGAACTGTGGACCAATGCCGGCGGCCATCGATTCCCGCCAACTGCCTCCCGTGGGGGCGGACGCATCAGCCCACCCCTTTGGAATCCCACTGCAGCGGTGAACTGGAGCCTCGTCTTCAGTGTTGGATTTGGTGCATGGCTACACGCGAAGAACTGGAAAGCTCTCAACGAGCCGCAGAAAGCATCCAAGTCGATGATCTGGGCTTATGTCGGCTTTGCTGCCTTTCTCGCATTTACAGTCGGTCAATTGCTCCAACCTCCGGTGCCGACTTTGCTATCCATGTCGCCGCTGGGTGTGTATCTCGGCGTTCTATTCAGTTGGTACTTCATCTCAGCGCGCTCCCAGGTGCTGTACATCCAAACTCAGTTTGGAAACAAGTACGCGCGCCAACAATGGATCAAGCCCATTGGTGTCGCCGCCGCAGTTTGGGTGGCGCTCTTGATCTTGAATCTCATTGCTAGTGGGATCAAGCCCACACCCAATCCTCGGCGCACCACCACGCGTGCCCGGGCTCCGGATCCTGAGTTCGCTCCTGATCCCGAGCCGACGGCCGCACCGGAATCGGAACCAACGCCCGCACCGGAATCGATGACCGCACCGGAACCAACACCCGCGCCTGCACGGGAGGCCGTTCCGGAACCGAACCCCGCGCTGGAACCAACACCCGCGCCTGCACCGACGCCCACTAATGCACCTGCACTGATAGTCGAGCCGGCGCGGAAGCCAACGACTGCTCCGCGTAAGCCTGGGTCTAAACCAGAGGCCCTACCAGTGCCGAAGTTCGCGCTAAACCAACCGGCAATTACCCTTTTCCATAAATTGAGTGATGACATCGGAAAATCGGATGTACTAAAATTTCCAGAGTACGTGGCTTGCCAGAAAGAAGTGGACGCACTGAAGTCTCTCGTCGGACTACTGGGAGTGGCGAAAAACGGTAAGCGAACGTTGGCGTTTGATTTACCAAACATGGCTATCAACGCTAAACGCGAACTTGATACTCGAGAAAAGTGGCCAGACAGCCCGAATACCGTGCGCAGCCATGCCGCCGCCGAGTTTCGCGCCAAGATGGACGCTCTACAGCTCTGGAGTCCCTCGCAACTATCGCGAGCTCAAGATCGTGTGTTGAAGTTCCAGAGCCGGGCGCTGTTCACCTATCCCGAACTTCCGCGACCATTCGCCCAAACTCAAATGCTAGACATGGATCGCATGAGCAAGTCAATTATAGATTCGCTGAAGAAAGCATCCGATCTGACATCACAAGAGCGGATCGACACGATGCGGTCCATCATGCACTTTTGTTTGCGGCTATCAGTTTCGCAACGATTTGACATCGAACAGAGCAAAGCTGCGGTAGCACAGTCCGCTGATTTGAGTGACATAAAGCGAGTTTTGGCAGCAGTTGTAGCGGCCGGACCGAGCGATGATGTCGGGGCTGCTCAGAATGTACTGAACGTTATCCAACGATTACTTCCGTCTACCCCAAGTAGTAACGGCGGGTTGGCGGGACAGGGTGTGTATTGGAGTAAGTACTCGATGAGGCAACCAGACACCCAGAAATTCTTGCGCAGTTCGTATTGGCCAACTCTTGGACTCAAAGGCGATGACATCTCCTGCAACGATTTGTTCGAAGGATTGATTTGTGCTGTTTGCCCAACAGCCTCACAGGGTGACAGCCTGAAGCAAATGTTGGCAGACTTCCGACAATCGATGGGGTGGCGCTAACGCAGCGCTGGATAGCGACATCGGCGTAGCCCTCCGCTCTGCAGGAACCGCGCGACCCCCGCTGCCGCGGAGTCGCTCCTATGCATTACTGCGGTACTCGGCAAATCAGCATCGATCTAGTTTGCCTTCGCCGTGGGGTAGCCCATCGCAGTTCGGAAGACATTCAAAGTAATTGCCACTTGGCCCACCCGGAGGTCCGGTGGACATACGGCATCAATCAATGCCTCGAACAAATCGTTGCAGGAGATGTCATCGCCTTTGAGTTCAAGAGTTTGCCAATACGAACTGCGCAGGAATCTCTTGGTGTCTGACTTGGTCATCGAGTACTTTTCCCAATAAATCCCCTGTCCAATCAACCCCTCGTTACTAGTAAGGGAAGACGGAAGTAATGGCCGGATAAAGTTCAGCGCCTCCCTAGCGGCCCCGTCATCGCTTGGAAAAACTGCCACAACTTCATCTAGAACTCGCTTTACCTCACTCAAAGTAGCGGACTGTGCTGATGCCGCTTTGCTCTGTTTGCTGTCAAACCGCTGCGAAATCGATAGCCGCAAACAAAAATGCATGATGGTTAGCATTGTGTCGCTCCGCTCTTGTGATGAAAGATCGGATGGTTTCTTCAGCGAATCTTTAATTGACTTGCTCAAGCTCTCCATGTCTATCATTTTAGTTTGGGCAAACGAATGGGGAGATACGCGAAGGTCCTGAATCTTCGCGCGCTGAAAGTTCAACACGCGTTTTTGCGCTTGCGATAACTGCGTGTGGTTCCAGCCCTTTAGTGCGTCCATCTTGTCGCGAAATTCCTTTTCGGCCAAACTCTCGTGCGGATTCTTAAATACTTGCCGGTCACGATCTGCCTTCTCAGCCTTCTTAGCCATCCCTGCTAAATCAAACATTAGCTTGCCGCCCTTCGTCAATCCCGATAGTCCGACGAGTTCTTTGAGTGCATCCACTTCTTTCTGGCAAATCTCGTACTCCGGAAACTTCATGATCTCATTCACCGTGATGTCATCCGTCAAAGTATTGATTAGGCCCTCCGATGCGCCCAGATCGAGTGGCGATTTAGGGGCGTTCGGCTCAGCAGGAGCGGCTGGAGTAACGGGGGTAGTAGGGTCCGAACCAGATGCAGGAGCGGCTGGAGTAACGGGGGCAGCAGGATCCGAACCAGATGCAGGAGCGGCTGGAGTAACGGGGACAGCAGGATTCGCACCAGATGCAGGAGCGGCTGGATTGGCGGGGGCAGCAGGTTCCGAATTCGATGCAGGAGCGGCTGGAGTAACGGGGGCAGCAGGATCCGAACCCGATGCAGGAGCGGCTGGATTGGCGGGGGCAGCAGGATCCGAACCAGATGCAGGAGCGGGCTCGCGCATCACCGTATCAGTGGTCGCCGGCGCAGGCGCACTTCCCCCAGGCTTCCTCCAAATCAACCAACTCACAGTCCCAAGCGCGGTCAGACCAATGATCGGAAGGACGATCGCCGCGATGATCAATGCTCGCTTGGGTTGCTTCCTCTTCATAGAAAGTCCCTGCGGCGGAATGATGCCCCCACCGCCAACGCCATCCCACATGCCGTCGTCAACCAACTCTACCGCCTCCTGAATCGCTGCACGCTGCAGCGATGTCACCGTCGGCAGCATCCCAGGACTCGCAGCTTGGGCGCGTTGGACTTCTGGCTTGACGCAGGCAGCGCCAATTCCGTGCACTGGGCGTCGGCCATCCATCACGCCAGCAGACGAGAGCGTCAGAACATCGGACCATTCGATGGGAGATAGAAGCCGGATGCCCCACTTGAATTTCACGGCGTCTTCGTCAGCCAATTGACTAGCCAATGTCAAGACTGCGTCTGCCGCTCGTGCCTGGTCGCCACCAGCAGCTGCAGGAGCGATGACAACCCCCCTCGGCGGACGGGATTCAATGCCGATGACCCATGCGTCAAAGATGCGCCACGCCAACGCGTCCGCTGCACTTCGGCGGCTCATTCCCGCGGTTGGAACCCGTATTGGCAATCCACCGGCGAACGCCGACGAACCCCAAACATTGTCTTTGATCAACGCTTTCAAATCGTGTCGAATCGCCAAATAGTCTGCGGCCGAGACGATCATCGTGCGTCGCTCAAGAGTGGGGCGACCGCCATCATCAAGAGGGCCAACCATCACGCGCGTAATCGCCACTCGACCGCTACTCAATGGGCGGCCAAATGCAGTGGGCTGAGTGGCTAGTCCATACAAAAAATGTTCATCTGTACTTTGACCGAATCCGAATTCAGAAAGTTGGCGGTCCTCACCGGACGTGACGCCAGCCGACTTCGCCAGGCATTCGTAGCCCTTGCGTGATCCGAACAGGTGTGAATCGGCAGAAATGTTCATGAGTTGCGATCCATAGAACTACTTCATCAACATGACGACAAGGATTACCACCACAACGATCGCCACAAATATCGATCCCAATAAAGTTGCGGTTGAGACAAATCGATCCTTCCGCTCAAGTTCTTGTTCTGCAACACGAGCGGCCTCTACCGATACTCGTTGCGCATTCTCCGCTTGACGCTGCTGTGACTCTCGCCGATTGGCGCGCATTGCACGCAAGCAGAATTCAATGGGCTCGATCAAACCCTTGGGCGGCTTGGACATATCCGGAATCTCTTTTTCCATACCGTCGCGCTTCACGTGAACAGCCGCACACGCGAAGACCATTCCGCTACGCCCCGCCGGAAACGCCACACGACAGAGATTGGGATAATTCTCCTTGACGAACTTCGCTGGCCCTCCTGCCTCCTCGATTTCTGCTCGGAAGACATCACACTTCGTCAACGTGATCGCGATAGGGACGAATTCGGCGCCAGGCGACTCACGAATCCGTTTGATCGCTGCTACCAAACCATAATCCTGCTCAGTCTGCTCCATCAAATTCCCGGTGATATTGACCTCCGGATCCACTAAGACGATGACAGCTGCGGCGCGATCACACGTTTCCAAGAGATCCTTAACAAGCGGCTCGTCCGAATCCTCCATAAATGCACGCTTGAAGATTTCACCTGGATAATCGGGGGCAATCATCAAATACCGATCTTGTCGATAGGTAATGTCCACCTTGAAATGCGCCATGGCTTCCGTCGCCGCTGGCCATAGCTTTTTCATCATCGCATCGATCTGAAGCAGCAAGGACGTATGTGTTCGCCCATCGACCGCCGCCATGTGCAGCTCACCCTTTGAGTTCCACAGACGCTCGTATAGGCGTGCCAAGTACACCGACTTGCCAGCCTTTCGCCGACCAAGCACGACAATACGGTCTCGCACGAACGGCGCGGGAGGGACTTGACTTTGCGCCCCATGAGTGCCCGGAGCGCCATGCGGAGGAGGAGGAGGAGCTATAGCCCCCAGATCCAGCTGTGGACTCTGTACCGCGCTCCAGTCGAACGGCGGTGGCACCTCTGGAGAAAGATCGATGTCAAAATCGTCGTCAGGCATTCGATACAGCGGAGCGAAAGGCCCCGACCTTAAATTCTACTGCTACGGAGTAGTGCGTAAATAGAAGTTTA
The DNA here is from genome assembly GCA_044377725.1 of Phycisphaerales bacterium. GTDB lineage: Bacteria > Planctomycetota > Phycisphaerae > Phycisphaerales > SM1A02 > UBA966. The sequence goes on along the minus strand of JBILYM010000001.1, from coordinate 32,199 downwards.
GCCACCAAGCGCTTTGAGCCACTCCTGAACATTGAGATAACCGGCTGACTGAGTTTCCAAATCATGGAGCACCTTGACTGCCTCCGCTCGGTTGCCGGCGGCATGCAGAGCCACTGCACGCGCATACATGGCGGCTGGATCAAATCCAGCCTGCAGTGCTTTGTCGTATGCGGCTGCCGCCTGCTGATACTGACCAAGTTCCGAAAGCACTCCCCCCGCCGCCATGAGGAATGCGGGGTCGGAGGTCATCCCAACGGCCTGAATTGCGTTTGCCTGAGCTTCGGCGGGATGCTTCAGTGCAAGATGGACCATGGCAAGCAGCGTTCGACTTTGGCCATCGGCAGGATCAAGTCCAATCGCGAGCGCGACCGCACGCAGGGCATCCTCGTACTTCGCAAGGTCGTAACAACACGATGCATACTGGTAGAGCGCAGCCACCGACTTGGGATCCAGTTTCATTGCCTGGTCCGCAAAGCGGAGGGCATCCGGCGCCTGACCGAGATACTGCAGGGCGATGGACTTTGCGACCTTGGCGTCAGCACTCACATTGCAATCGGCAATGGCTCGATCTGCAATTTTCAGAGCTTCATCCCATCGCTGCAGCCGACAGAGTGCATTGGCGTAGAAGGTCATCTCGCAGGCGACACTCTTACCGCGAGACATCTGTTGCCAAACCCGTAGTGCCTCGTCAATGCGCTTCTTGTCACCCGCAATGCCTGCCCGCGCAACACCTAGGTTGAAAAGTGCAACGGCTTGTTGATTGCGATAAATAGGACCTTTGTCGAAGCCTAAGGCATCATTGGCAGCCTTTAGTGCTTCTTCAAATTTGCCCGCCGCCGTAAGTTGACGTGACTCCTGATAGCGCTTCTCCGCAACATCATTCGGCTTATAACTACCGCATGGACACCCGTCCACCGGGATGATTTTAAGTGTGTCAAAGGCTGGTGGAACTACCGTAGCAACGGCGGGCGGCTTCTTTGTCGCTTGAGAAAACGCAATCGGTGTGAGTGCCGACGCTGCAAGGGCAACCACACAGGCCGCCTTGCACCACGCCGTAGAAGTCAGATTTCGTGGCTCTTTCATGAAGTTCCTTCCCGGCCAATGCAAGGGCAAAACCGGATGCCGCTTTGAGAATGTCAAGAACAGCAGACAGCAACTCTATCGAAACTCAGTCTACTGCTGTTCGCGGTCGGAGCTGGCATAAAGGCGCTATCCATGCCTGAATTTGTCTCGGATCACTGTTCAACGATGCCGCTGGGCTTGTGGCAATCAAGTGAACTAACGGTCGAATGGCGGTCCGATCACCACCAAGGGCTGCTTGAACAAGTGACTTTATCCGCGCTGGCATAGCACTACCAGACTCCAGGCATATGGCTTCGGCCCACTTCGCACATTCCGACGCCTCTAGTTGCCCGTGTGAGACCAAATGGAGTGGAGTCACCGGATGCAATGCGGCGGAGAGGGACCAGTCAGAAACCGAGGGGGCACCACGACACACCACCGACAGCGCATCAATCGTTTTCGCCATGCCGGACATCATGCGCCCCGCCGGGATGCCTCGGACAAATTCTGCCGGAGATGGGTGCAGTTGCTCGAGGCCTTCCCGAAACAGAAGACAATGTGAAGGCCATTCACACTCTGGTGGAACTTCCCAATCCGTCTCGTACGCAATGATTGCGGCAAACTCCGTGTCGCCAGCACCAGCGGTCGACGCCAACATTACCTGGAGCGCCGCCACGCCTTGACTAGAGAGAAAGGATGCGGGCAATTCAACCTGACCACTCGCTGGCGATTCTCGAACTCTTGCTAGTAAGGCCGACAGGGGACCAGGCATCTGCTGGGCGTCCCACGGGGCGATCAGCAATTCCCGAGACTCGGCGAGCCAGCCAGCAGGATCAATACGGGCTGCACGCACTGCTTCAATTGCAGAGTTCAATACCAGACTGCTGGTGATCGACTTCTCATCAATCGCAAGTGCGATCCATAGGGGAACACCGCGCGCATCACGCGGCATGTGGGAATGAACAACAAGCCAGTGTCCTTCAATGCGACGGATAAATGTCGCCCCCTGTCGCCCTTCCCAATCCGACATGTCTTGGACACTTCGTGACTTGAGTATCGGGAACAGTTGCTCCAGCCAATCCCGATCCCGGTTCCGCCCCACGAATACGGGCGAAGACCCACTCAACCATGCCTGCTCGCCGCTCAAGCGACCAAACACTGCTCGCTGGGTCGGGGAGGTCATAGCCTTAGGGGGTCGCCGCCCCAGGGTTTGTCTTGCCATCGGCGACCGGCGTTTTTTTTGGCCGGGGTCGATGGAGACTCTGGGGAACCGCCATCAGCAGGTCCCTTGACCTGATTAGCCAACTCTCGTTCAAGAACCTCCCGCGTGATAATCACGCGCGTTCGATAGATCAAGGGCTCCGTGGTGGCTCTTGTCGAGTCGGTCCAGTTCTGAGGAGACACCCGAAAGATAACGTGGAATTTGTCAGCGGGTCGGAGGAGCATTGCCGTCATCTCCTTCTCGCACAGATTCAACTTCTGGATCTTCAATGTTTCCGAGGAAATGACTTGGCCACCAGAGAGCACCACGCGAGCATCATCACGCTTCAACCAGGTTCGCGCTACCGAAGGACCCTCGAAGACCTGCACCTGCCACTCGTAGAGTATCGGGTAGTCCGTGAGTGACAGCGGAACAGTTGAAGGTCCCGCCTTCTCTCGCGTGATACCGACGATCTCATCTGCGTTCGCCTTTGTTGACGCACCAATGTAAGGGCGCCCCGGAGGATCTGTCACCACCATTCGCTCTGTGGATGAGCCGAACAATTTGCCCGACTTCAACTCAGTACATGAGTAGACAAACCAACGATCCACACTGTCATATACGCCGAGTTCTAACTTGAACTCAAGGCATCCCCCTTTGGTACGCCAGTACTCCGTCGTGGTGCCGTCTGCTAGCTTTCCGCTCTTCAGATCAATCGAGAGGGCGCACGACTTCCACTCAGATCTCTTGTCGATAAGCTCCCAATTGCGCTTCTGACCCTCACCCGAACTGCACCCATATAGGCAGAGCGATAGCAAGGGCGCGATAAACTTGATTCCCGCGGTTCTCAACTTATGCATGCCCTTCATACTACCTCAACCTCCGCGACTATTTAGGTTCAGGCGGCTTCGGTACCGCAAATTGCTCAACAGCGACCGCGAGCGACCCAGGCACTACGTCCAATGCCGGTCTAACGCCGAGATCCGATGCGTTTTCAACGCCAGGCCTGATGACCTCAGTTGGGAACAGGTTACTGCCCCCGAGAGGGGCCGTCCGATCAGACGCCCACTCCCGAACTCCGAATGCCATCCCCACAAATTTAGCTGGAGGCCCCGTCACATCTTCGAATTCGCGCAATGCCGCCGCACTGTCATCTCGCGCCCAACGGTCCTTATGCTGCTTTTCATTGCGGCGCAAAAGAATTGCATCCTTGGCTTGCGGTGAAATCCCCGATGCGGCGAGATCCCATTCGTCAAACGTCGGCAAGCGAAGCCCAGCGAGAGACACAACTGCCATCGCGTCTTCGCGATTACGAAGTGATAGATGGGTTCTCAGGTCAATTTGCTTGGTCTCATCGACCATTGATGTAGGCGCAAGCCCGCTTGGTGGCTTGCTAGCACCTTCGTATTTCAATGGGAATGACGCTCGTCTACATGCTTTCAACCATGGTTGCTGGGAAGCCGGCGCCATCGACTTTACCGCGCTCGCGACGTCGTCAATCGTCCATTCGCACTGTGAAAGCCACACCATGCACTGATCCCGATCGCCCACAAACTTCATCACAGGCTTCAAATTCCACCGCTTGATAGAGTCCAAATGAGCGCGAATATCCAGAACAAGCGAATGAAGTTTGGCGGACGGGCAGTTGTCCCCGCCAGCTACTTCGATCAGAATGTCGTAACCAGGATCTGTGGTATCGCCGCCATACAGGCCGTCATGTGCGCGCTTCAAAAGCGTCCTGAGAAGAAGAGGCCCCGAGTCAACGCCCTGCTCAATTGATTCCATTCCTTGAGCAGCATTGAGCCATGCGGTCAACTTCCGGATTTCTACGGCTCGCTCCGCGACACGCTTATCAATTGATGCCTTGATTGCCGATGCTTGTACGCGCTCAATGGAATCCTGCGCTACTTCTACCGGATCAAGACCATTCTGCCGCAGTCCGGCCATCAACGCGACCGTGTCTTCTACACCGAACGAACTGAGGTCGAGGCCTTTGATGAGCCCGCGTGCCATAGCCTGCCGCTCTGGCATCTGCATCCCTGGAATCTTTGCAATGTTTTCGAGGATCGGTCCAACTAACCGAGCAGCAGCCTTCGACGAGGATATTCGCGGCAACACCCAGTCCGGCAATGGCTTGGAAGCCGAGTCTTTGGCTACTGCTACAAACTTGGTGCACACTTCGTTCGCCACTGGAGATGGCTTTAACAGCGCCTCGGCAAATCCAACAGTCGCATCAATATCTTCCATTTTGACGCGTACCGCAGCAGGAATTCGTGCATTGAACGCTCGAAGCAATTTGTCTTGGCGACGGGCGACCGCCACCTCCTCTCCGCTTTGGAACTGAGATTTATGCAATTGCGAATCTAAAATCGCAACGGCCAAGCCCTGCTGCTCGAGCCATACAGGACCAAGTCCAATATCGATAGGCGAATCAGTAGCTGCCATTCCGGCTGGTTTGATACTCACGACCGCCTGTGGAACAACTACATCAAATGACTCGCGCACCGCGGTTTCCGTGGCCGGAGACATGAATCCGTCAGCTGCCAACAACCGTAACGCCTTGGCCCGTTCGGACACTGCTCGAAGCAAGGGACGAAGGTCCTTTAGCGGCTTGGTCAGCCAGACGTCGCCGCCCAAATCGATTGCAACGAATTCCGCCTCAGTTGGATCGAGCAATTCTGGCCACTTGCTTTGCGCGTCGATTCGTGCACGTAACTCTGCCGATCGAGGGGCGCCGGAAACATCCTTGGCGAATATGGGCAACCAATCAGCCACCTTACGGGCGCAGTACTCCCTACGCACTTGATCCGCTGCGGGCCATTGCTGCGTTCGAGAAAGTTCCTTTGACACCCCGGCGAGTGGCCCACTTGGATTCTCCCGAATCGCCAGTACAGATTGTTTCTCTACGGCCTGGGCTACCAATGAACTTGCAACGACCAACGCTGGACCGTCATCACTGGCTAGCGCGTCGTGCATTGCAGCACGTATCTCCGCCAATTCATGTGGACGCCCAGCGAGGCGCTGACGAACTTCGGACGAACCAATTGATAAATCAATCTCTCCGCTGATCAATCGTTGGAGATTGGGGTCTGATCCTCCAACCAATACTCCTGGTGCACCAACATCACCAGCTTCGCCGGTTTGCATCCAACCGAGTACCGCCCTTAAATTGGCGCCCTGCTTCGCCCAATCATCCGCACTCTTCTCTTCAATCGCAAACTTTGCCGAGCGCAAGTCGTGGACGAATTGCTGTATCTGCATCGCAGTCGTGCCTTCGAGATGAATGATCGACTGTGATGGCTGCTTCCCAGTGCGTATGAATGCTTCGATCTCCCGACCAGACCGATCTTGAACGAACACGGCTGCCTGGCTTCCAAACAAGCCCTTTCCATCCGCAGCGATGATTTCGTCCTCAAGTTGGCGAATTTTCTCGTTGTCGCCCTGATCGGCAGAAGATGCACTTACCCACTTCTCGCGGAGTAGTAATCGGTTGGAGCTATATACGTCGTAGCGGTCCTGCGATAATGCGCGCTCAACACGCGCCCATGGCACGTTGTCGATCCATTCGAGTGCTGACATGGCGTCAGAAAAACGCGGCGGGCTTGAGTTGAGCGCGCTCTGAAATCGAGCCTCGCCCAACCAGACCAAAAAGGGGCCTGTTAGGAAAAACACAGTTGCAAGGAGTGCTGCAGCCATTCCAAATCGGCGCAGACGTCCGCGCATCCGCCATCGAAATGACCGCTCCAGTGCGTCCTCAAGGGACTCGTACACCATTGCAGTCTTCAATTTCTCCACTTCCGGAAAAATCGGATTCCCGCGAGACGCCGCGAAGGACCGGCCGTACGGAGCACACATAAACAAACGGAGTGAAACTCCAGGGAGTGCAGATAGGTCGGATAGATCTTCTGCTGCCTTCGGTGCATGGCAACGCAAGAAGTCTGCGGCAGCGGCTTCTTGTAAATCAGCGTCCGCGCAGGCTTCGGCGGCACTGCAGAGATCATTCAATCGAAACACGATCGCGCCGTCGGGCGTAGTTCCGAGATGCGAAGCCAGCCATGCCCGCCCAGGTCGCGCTACAAGGCGAGCAACCGCGCTGTCGCCTGACGGAATGGATATGCGATCAAGACTTCCGGCATCCTTCAACTGGTCACGCTTGGTGATAAGGAACGTGACGAAAATTGGATCAGACTTTCCGCGGCCAAATTTCTCCATCTCCGCGATCAATCGGCGAAGACCCATTGCCGCAGTCTTGATGGAGTTCTCAACGGATGCTTCGTCGAGTCCCGATCGACGACCTTCCGCGCCGAAGGAGCCGCCCGTAGTACCCCCCGCGCCATCGACACTCGCCAAGAAGATCAATTCATCGCATTGCTTCAGGTACTCCCAGAACTGCGCGAACGCCGCGCGCTCCTTGTCAGACGCCGGGTCTTGACCACGGGCGAGACGGCCAATGGTCTCGCCCGCGATCTCGGGAATCACTACCCAGCGCTGAGACTGAAATGGCAGCCAGCGCACCCACCGCCGCGACATGCGGCAAAGCTGTGCAGGACGAAACTCACCAACAGGCGTGGCTGGTTGCGCCATTCCTTGCGTACCAGTCAAGCGCTCGAAGTCCAACCCGACAGCAGACATGCGCCAAGGATGTACACCAGCAGTGTTTCCCGTCTCAACCTTCAAGGCGTAGAGAAAGCTTGTCTTTCCGCTATTGGGAAAGCCAAGCAATGCAACAGCCTCTCCACGTCGGGCTCGCACACTCACCGTACGAGCAGTCAATGTGGACGGGAGCGAAGGGGCCGAGGATTCGGGTGACTTTACGGTTGGTTCGGGCGGAAGTCCCGGGCGGTCTAGTGGCTTACTCATATTCAACGCTCCTGTGGATTACGACGTGCCAAACAGTACCAAGCGCGATCTGCTGCAGCCGCGGAACTGGAAAAATCTTGCTCTGCGGCCACCGCCCGCGCGAGCGTTGCAAACTCTGCCTCCGCTACACGACTCGGACTGACGCTCGGTGCTGCGCGCGCAGATCCAGGGAAGCATGGGACTTCACCTGGCTTCAAATCAGTTTCGAAAATTCGACTGAGTGCATCATGGTCCGGGCGAACGCCGGAACTCTCTTTCTCAAACTCCGCTAAAGCGCATAGGAACATGGTAGTTCTCCCCAACTCAGCATCAGCTGCGAGGCGCTCGCTCGCGAGCTCCGCACAGATACCCTCAATGCGCCTCCATGTAGGAAGCTCGACCCCCCACATCACCGCTTCGTTTGCACCAGACACAAGCGCCGCAAGGACGCCGCGTCGACGGTCTGGGTCAAGTACTGCTGACTTAGCCAGCTCCTGGACAATTGCGTGAATCAGCAGTGATCCAGGATCGTTTGTTGCGCTCCCGTCTACCGCGTAGGCGATCTGCGCAGCACGCTTCATATCCGCCGACTCCGGCTCCCCGGAACCGACTAGCCCATTCAGTAGTGCAACAGATAAATCTAAAGTTTCAGTCGCCACTGCCACGCTCCTGCAGAATCACTATCAGCGGATGCGTCTCAAACGGATCAAGGGGCGGTGCAGATTTCTCGGAAAGGCGTGCATCCTGCCACACATCGTTGCATTTCCCAGCATTTCCACCTAATGATCTCAGTGCTGTAGTAAGTTCCGACGTGCGCAATGGGCGAATGCGCAACAACGGCGCTGACCGCGGTGCTCCGCCGGGAGTGTCGGGCCATCGCACGCCATCAGGAAAGGACTTCATCTCCCATTCCAAACGTTCCAGATATTCACGAGCCATCATCGCGGAAATCTGAGCCGGGTCATCCGTTACCGATGTCTCGGGCCCTGGGGTTCCTGGAACCATGCGGCGGAACTCCCTCTGCGTTACCAAACGAGCCCACTTCCCGTTGGAATCAACCGCTGAATCGGCGAACCGGACCCATGGCGCACCAACAACCTGCGCGCCAGATAGTTCCATCACACGCGGGCGACCGCGAACATTTGCAGCCAACGGGCCGCCAGTGGCAATCGGCCCGTCCGGCGCGCCTTCGACAATCGTTGCGACCAGTGCCCCGAATACCAGAATTGCCGCCACGGACCAGCACACTATCGCGCGTTTACCCCACATCGAAGAGTCACAAAACGATCTCGGCAGGTCTACCCGAGATCGCTCCATGGACTGAAGTACCTCGCGGACATCGATCCGTCGAAACGCATCTAACGTTCGCCAATGAGGCGCTGCAGCAGAGCTGACGCCCGATACACATTCTGCACATGCCCGAACTAACGGAGTCACGCGCTCGCGATCGGCGGTTGAAAGAGACTGGTCGCCGATGAGTGCATCCGAAACGCGTTGAACAAATTTTTGGAAGTCCGCAGGCGCAAGACAGCCGACCTGAGTAGCGGCCTCAGCAAGGCGAAACTCGCGCGCTGGCTCCATGGCAACTTTGAACCATGCCGACCGGCGCGAGTCGCTCGCCCCGGGCTTGCTTGCCGCAACAATGTCGGCCAAGAAACGGCGATCATCGGCCGCAAGAGCCCCCCGTCCACCGTCCCAGGCGCTCTCGTCGCTCATCTTTGTCGCGCAGTACTTCACGAGCTCATAGAACCAGCCTCGACCGCATTCAAACGCCGCACCACGCTCATCTGCATCGATGATCTGTTGGATCTTGGGAGCAAGACCGGAAAGCGCAGTGGGCACCGGTGGCTTTCCGAATGTTGAGACCACAATTGCATTCAAGTCGCGCGAAGCAACTCCGGTTCGAAACTCTAAGGCATCACGGATATACAACTCGCGCATCTGTCGATACCAAGGCATCAAGGGCGTTTGCTCAAATTCCCGAGTGGCCTGAACGTCGAGAGAGAGTTCAATCGCACCAAACATTGCAATAAACACCTCAACACCAAGATTGGCGCCTGCTGACTGCATTTCGGAAGTGAAAATTGCGCGCGCTTCGACCGAAGCCGCCAATGGCGCGAGCATCGCCGGCAGCACCGACGCGCGACGATTCCGGTCTGAACCAAGCCTACGCATGACGGCCAACGCCGTCGCCGAGTGGGGACCGGATCCGAGCGCAGAGCGATACATCCATGCCAACCATGGATCCGTCTGTTGTGCATACTCCGACTCGATCCGAGTGCGAAAGCGAATTTCTTCAGCGGTTACGGATACTCGTAGGCGATCGGCGGCGGCGCGAAACGGACGGAGGCGAGATAATGCATCGACATCCGGCTCCCGGTCAAACGTGGCAAACAGTGTCGGAGCGCCTGACTCTCCGCGCAATTCTTCGCGCATCTGTTCAAATGAATTCCGATCGAACCCACAGGCGGCGATGATCTCGCCTTCGACCTTCCTGGCAGCACTGTCGTTATCTTCGTCATCCCTGCCTTCGAGCGATGCCACCGCCATGACAACACAGGCACGGATCTGTGAATGAATTCCCAACTGACCACCGGGGTGAAGCAGAACCATAGCGTTGCGTACCGCCGATGCGATCTGATCCTTTAGCCAGTCCCCTGAACTCTCTTCCTGAAGTTGCGCAGCGTGACGCGACAGTAGCAGGCGTACGATTCGATGCGGCTGTATTCCTTGGGCCGCATCGAATTTCCCAGTAGCGAACCCTGCAACGACAGCTCGACGCTCCCGAGCGGGAATATCCCCCGCCAGTAGCCAGTCACCTGACTGGCCACCATTCCAATCTAAAAGTGATGCTGCATAGAGGCGCGCAACAGCGGCGCCATATTCATCGAGTATCCGGTCAGAGATGCCCTGCGCCACCACATGATCTATCGCTGCGACAATGTGGACGCGAAAGTGCCGTAACTTCCATCCTCGACGGTTGCAGTCGCGTGCCCGGTCTTCATTATGCAGAAGAATCAAAGCAAGCTTCGGGTCAGAAGCAAGTACGGCGGCGACCTCGGCGACCGAGACTCCGATGAGGTCGTCGTGGTCGGTACCGTCCTGAATGAAGGATTTAATACGTGTATTGGTGGCCATAGGGATGCTCCACTGAAATCAATCTTGCGTTGGTGCGGGATCTAGCCCCGCGTTGAGAGAGTCCCCGAGCTTGCGCAGCTTCGCAAGCAACTGCTCGCGCTCATTCGTCATGCCTGGGGCGGGCTCTTGCACGCCCACAAACGCGCGAGTGGCATTACACATCCGCTGTCGAATCTCGCCAAGTGCAGGATTGCCATCGGTACGAGCCTTCTTTGGATCGACCAGATCCACGTAAACCTCAGGAAGGCGCGTGGCCCAATGATCCAAAATCCTCATCGACGCCTTATTCGCTCCTAACAACGTGGGAGGGTTGGCTACGGGCGCTTCCGGAGGATCAGGGATCTTGTCAAGCCAACGCATACTTCGGTTCCAGATTGAACTCGTAATAGCCCCAACCACCGACCCCGATAGGCTCGCTACATTTTGGCGACGAACCAACGGCCCAACATTTTCTTCAATTTGTTTATAGAACCAATCTGCCCTTGGGATGAGACGGAAGTGCTCAACAATCGACGTGAGGTGATCGACATCTCCGCCGCCGGCGGACGGCTGCTTCAAATACTCGATCCAAGGGGCTTTTTTATGCACGATTTCTTTTTCAAGTTGCGCGGCAAATCGTCCGCGAAGTGCCGCATAAAAATCCTCGAACGAAATGACACCTACTTCGGTCGTGTCAACATCGATCGCATCGACTGCCGCTTGGCGCAGCGCACGCTCGACATCTACGGCGGTAATCCGCAGTGCCCGAAGCAACTCTGACACCGGGTTCAATCGCTTGCCAAGTGCACCCTTCAGGGCGTCAACATGTGCAACGCCGCATTTACGTTCGCGATCCTGCAGCTGTGCATCGGTAGCACCCCGGTACAAACGAGCCGTCTTTTGCTCAAGTTGCTCGACTACTTTAGCCATGCCGAACGCGATTCGAACATCTCGCTCTATTGGCTTAGCCACCGCCATCAATGTGCCACAGAGTAGGGAAACATCTCTTGGCGGTGCTTCGAATACGGCCTTTATCCTTGACTCAGCATCGTCGACGTGGTCACTGATAAGTTCGCATCCCAGGTAACTCTTAACTATTGCCTGTTGCTCCAGAGCCAAGTATGAGGATGGCAATTTCTTTGCACGATCTGGGTTGTGCACCCAATGAATGCGCCGAAATTTTGCAGCATTAGCAGTCCATCCATCGAGCCAGTTCAAGCCGCCGCCGCAGTAGTGGGTCTTCAATTCCTTGATCCGACTTGCAAAATGAAGACCTCCCGAGTCGACGAGGGCGTCAGTCATGGTGACTGCAACAATCAACGGTGGCTCCGATTCAATAAGTTCGCCTTCAATATCGAATCTGGTGGCAGAGTCACCCGGATGCTGGTGTACCCAACCCTCGCGTTCGAGCCATCCTTCCAACGCCGCGCGAACAACGGGGCCCGCCTCGAGATTGCCTCGTCCGGCAACTGCAAGGCAAAGCGCGCTGCAATCCTGCAACTCGACTCCTGAGAGAAACAACCGGTTGAGCTTTCCGCGCCGGAACACCTTGAGCGCTAGTTTCATCGGCTCGCCATCAGTCGCAAAGTCATCCTTGCCAGCGGTGGTGGCTCGTGCTCCTGGATAATCCAGTATGTCGATGCGATCGCCTTCCGCAGTTTCCACCTTACCATCCGGTACGAGTGGAAGTTCAATCTCACGAATCAGCGCGACAAGAGCCGCCCGAGCCAATCCGGCCGACCGTTTTTTAGACTTTGTCGTGAACTGAACCACAACACTGTCGGAATTTGCTGAGGGACTGAAGAGGCCGTCAATCAGAGAGATATCCAGGAGCGGAGACCGCGTTATTGGTGCATTAGGAGCACTGCGACAGACATCGCCCACCGGGATCGCAATGTCGAGCGTGCCGGACAGTTTCAGCATCTGTACCAACAGCATGTTGTAGACCGTTGCCATGGACTCTGTTGACTCCGGCCACAAGAGCCCAGATAGACGCGCGTAAGGCGAGCCGCGCCCAGCACTCCCCTGTGGCGTCCAAGGTGGACGCTTTCCCACGCAAAACAGATTTTTCACTAATGCCGGCCATCCCGCTTCTTCAAGTATTTTTACCAATAGGTGATCTGAGTAGTGTTCTTCAAGAAAGAACCAAGCACCGAGCAATGCTGCCATGAAGTTGTCGGGGTCGTTCTCGGGTGGCGCGTCACGAATCTCGTCCACAGTCTTGCGGAACTCTTGTGCTGCACCTTCTCCAGTGAACTTTACGTTTTCGACGAATCCGAGAGCCAGCGAGATGACTAAATCCTCATGCGACATCACGCGCGCGTCGTAGCACCCTTCAACTGAAGGGTGACTGAACGAAAATCGAGAAATGATGCCTGTTGATTCGGCGCCGTTTTTGGGATCCAACCACTCCATAAATTCAATCGCTGGCGTCGCTGGCGTATTGGCTCCACTTTCCGGCTGATACCGCCACGGCCCCCCAGTCGATACGTCCTTAACCAATAGTGACTGCTTGGTCGTTGTACTGGCGCCAATTCCCTGACCGATCCGACTGACTAGGTTGCTCTTGCCACACTGGCTCTCACCATAGAACCCAATTGACTTGTTTACGCCACATGCTCCATGAAAGCGCTGCAGTTCTGCCCGGGTTCGAAGCATCACAACTCTATCACTGCCGATATCAATCAACTCACCCCCGTGCTTTTGCATCCATTTGTCAATGTCATTAGCGAATGAACAAGCGGCGGCCGAAAGGAGTCTCAGTGGATCGATTTCTGGATTGACAGCATTCATAGTATTAATCGCGATTTAGTCTGGTCTTCAGTGTGAGCGGATTTAGAAATGGAGGAGCCGGTCTTGGGATTGGGCGCCGGCTTCGGTGAACTCGGACTGGTAACAGGAGCAACAGGCGTTGACCCTTCAGCAGACTTGGGCATCGCGGAGGGCGCCATGGACTGGGCCACGAGCCAAGTAATGATCAGGGCGACGCAAACAACAACGGCTTCGGCGGTCCAGAACCACCACGGACGGGCTAACAAGGATCGCCTCGATACTGGCTCCGGAGCGGACACTCCCTCGCCGACTACTTCCGCCGCTTGCTCTGCTTCGCGCTGTTTGTCAGCGCTCGCTTTCGCCTGATTACTCTTGAGACACCGATCTAATGATGATTGGATTTGCAAAATCTTTGCGTCTCGTTCCTTCACTGCAATGTCGCGACGCTTCACCCGACCTTCAAGGTCTACAACCTTCGCGTCTCGACTGATCTGCGCCGCCACATCCACTCCGATCGCCGCTGCCACATCCAGCGCAGATGCCGATAGCGGTGGCAAGGGCCCTGTCGCAGAACGAAGATGCGGGTTATTCCGCAATATCGCTTCCTTCTGCTCCTGAAGCTCCTTGGATGTCCATGACAAAAGCGGCCGCCCGACCGATGACAAGCCCCATCGAACAATCGCTAGCCCCTCGTCGGTAACAAGCCAGTCGAGTGGATCAGTCGGTACGTTGACATGACGAAGTGTCGCATAGGCCCGGACCAAGATTGCTGAATCGGGCCGAGTTTCTGGTGAACGAATGAGTTCACGATGGCGCTCGACCAATGTCTCGAGTGTTGCAAAGTCCGCATCCAACCACGTCCGCAATCTCTCCGACGCCGTGGCTGCTTGGGAACATGAACCGAACACCAAGTACTCCACGCCAGAGCCGTCCCTGTTCACTTGCGAGAACGTAAACGAGCGCCCAAGAAACACGCGCACCCACTCACTACGAGCAACAACTGGGACTCCGAATGCATCCTTTGCTAGGTCTGCAGCCGGCTCACGGACCACCGCCCACACTTGGTTGGCGGTCATCTCTGTGCCCCCGTTGGCAGTACCACAATAGTGAAAGGCGCACTGACGACAGTCCGGTCACACGCCGAGAAGCGCAGTGATTGTTGACCAACGCTTCCTGCCACCACCAGTCGCCAGACATCGGAAGCAAAGTCACCGCGCAGCTCCCGTGTTCCAGTGGCGGAATCCAGCGATACAAGGGATTCCTTAGTTCCCATGGGAACTCCTTCAATACGCCCACGACACACCGAGCTGTCTCCGACCCTGTGGGACATGATCGCTATCGGTCGCCACGCTTGACCGGTGACCATGATGCGCCCTGGCTCAGCGACAATTGAAACACCCATTCCGTCAAAGTGACTGTCGGAAGAGAGCGCGGCCATCCGTGCAGGGTCGATGGCGAACTTCGCCTTCGCATTACTTTCTCCGCCACCAATCAATTCCAAGCCAGCCCCTTCAGCCCACTGGATGAATCCAGGAGCAAGTTGATCAAGTTCAATCCCAATACGTAGTTGGCACGGACCGTCATCGCCTAAACACCATGTACGCAGGGATGGCTCGAATCGGATCTCACATCCACCAGGATTCGGGGGAGCCAGAGGCGCTGGCGCCGGCTCAGACGCCGCTGCGGGTTCAGGCGCTGGCGCCTGTTCAGGTGCTGACGCTGGCTTTGGTGCCAGCTCCGATGCGGGCTCTGGCTCGGGTGCTCGCTTTGGCTCCGGTGCTGGCTCTGGCTCGGGTGTTGACTCGGGCTCGGGTGTTGACTCGGGCTCGGGTGCTGGCTCTGGCTCGGGTGTTGACTCGGGCTCGGGTGTTGACTCTGGCGCCGGACGATCAACGTATGTCGGGATTACCCGACGGCGACGAACTTGATCTGCAGGACCCAAATCAACGGGTTCATGGGGCGTTACCGAGCCCGCCGGTGTCGGCGTGACTGCTACCCGCGCCCCGCCATTCGGTAACAACGGGGAAGATTCAGGCAGATCATCAGTCGGCGGACTAACAGGTGGATCCGCAGAAATAATCCGGCCGCGCCCCTCGGCGACGTGTTCGGCCTCTGGCAACACCACGTGTTGTGCCGTAAAGAACTCCGGACTCCAGCCGAAGACTGGTCGCCCAGGCATAAAGAACCAAAGAAGCCAAAGCAACATGAGAATCGCCGCAAGGACTGCTGCCAATATCCACCACCGAGCGCTTCGTGGTCGCTCGGGAACATACTCCTTAACTTTGATAGGTGGCGTTACCACCACTGGGGGCCCACCAAAAGGCGGTAAAGTGACTGGTGGCACAGCGACTGGTGGCACAGCGACTGGTGGCACAACGACTGGCGGCACATCGACGAGCGGCACCGCCGGGGGTGTGACCAGAACACCCTCGACCACAAACGGCGTCGATCGCGTTTCAGAATCGGCACCATAGGCTGCCACGACGAGTTGCTTACCCGTTGGCAGGCGCTCCGAAGCAAAGCGCCAACGACCAGAGCCGGGATTTCCCGATACTGACTCGTTTGTTCCTTCGACTGGCACTAGGTTGTTGGATGAATCGAACTCATACAACTGCACCGACGTAGCGGGACCACTCGTGTGCCACACAACGACGTGAACCGGCCGCCCATCGACCATCTCCGCCAATCCCATCGATCCAGAAACCTCAACCGGGCCTTGAGTGGGTGGGGGTTGTAGTTCCAATGGAAG
Source organism: Phycisphaerales bacterium (assembly GCA_044377725.1). Taxonomy (GTDB): domain Bacteria; phylum Planctomycetota; class Phycisphaerae; order Phycisphaerales; family SM1A02; genus UBA966. Next base: position 16,459 of record JBILYM010000001.1, on the reverse strand, counting down.
AATGGCCCATCCACGAAGAACAACCTTGTGACCATCCCCATAAAATTCCCCGCGCGCAATCGCCCGTTGCACGCCGGACGCCGCGAGGCGATTGACCATTCGCAAGTGCTCCACTTCCGACCGTTGGTAGACAGCATCAGCCTGTCCACGTCCACCGATCGCTGAAGAAAGCGCTTTGTGGATACGAATGCGGTCCGCACGCGAGGCCGTCAGCAACAGGCTAATTTCCTCAATAGCTGCGCTGACCCGCTGCAGAGATGCTTGTAAGGTTACGGTCGCTCGAATCACCCGAGGATCTTTTGAATCGAGGCGCTGCAATCCGTCTATCTGCCAATCCACCGCGCGCGCATGTCCTTGTTGCACCTGCCTGCCAGCAGCGAGCATGCCACCAAATTGCCTATTGAGATAATCCGTAAACTGCAAGATCGGCCCATGTCCCGGGATCTCTATGAGGACTTGCCCTGGTTCAAGTACTTCAATCACTGTGGAACTCCCGCGGGACCGCTAAATGGCTCTACCGGGATGCGCATGACGACCGAGCCGTCACGTACAAGTCCGAAAGTTAACGGAGCAACGCCCGCCAGCTGTCCACCGGATGCCGGTGTCTCATGCTTAACAGAGTTGAATCGGGTGCCGGTTTGTACGGTAATAACTGACTCGTTCGTCTCGCAGAGCGACTGTTCGAGCCGGCGCGCGAAAGAAACCGCGACTGAATCAATGACCGCGTTCGGAATCCCAGCGGCCCGAAACTCGACATAAAATCGTGCCGAGATAAATCGAATCGCCTCATCACGGCGTGATCGAATGCGACCAACTTCACCGGTTTCATCTCTCGATCGGTTGAGGTCCGCATGAGATGCCCACAGTCGCTCAATCGCCTCGGCCTCTTCGGCAAAGACCTGAAGCCGCGATATCTGCGAAGGCGGCCACAATTTTTCTGCATCCCCAAGGCCTAATCGCGAGAGGAGATCGCCGCTACCAGTGGCCAGCGGACCCGCGATCGACTCGGGCGGACTTGTATGGCGTGGCAACGCGTTCGGAAATGCAACATCAAGTCCCTCGACGATCCCATCCTCCGGCATGCGGAGGCCGCGATCTGCAACGAACGCGGAAGCCTTCATGGTCACCTCCCGGTTCAGGGAATCAAACTCGACCATTTGCTGCTGTTGGCCGAATGGCGAGCTGAAACGCTCGTACAACTGTCGCCAATAGCGTTCTTGGGCCGCATGGAATGATGGGGCACCGACCGACAGAGGAGCGTTTGAATCAGGAGGGAGCATTGTGATTATGCGTCGCCCTTGTCCACTGAACGAAAGATGCCTGTGTCGATCCAATAGCCCTCATTGTCGAGCAAGGTGCGAGGACGGAGCTCGAAACAATCCTCCGCTTGGTGATCCGGCGGAACCGTACCCTCGATACCGCCTACCGGGATGCTGATTCGATCAAAGCGCGGTGACGGCATGATGCGGTCTCCAAGTTGCACGTCCTCTCTTGGGGGCGGCGCGGTTCGCTCAAACTTCACTCGAACCTCTTTCATAAGCCCAAGCTGTTGCTGAAGGGCATCGATGTGCTGCTTCTTCAGTGATAACCGATAGATGGGCCGCGCCTCGGCGAGCGGGTCATCCACCCTGCGGCTCGCGATAGTCAGTGGCTGCAATGGCATCACTGCCAATCCCTTCGCGTCGGAATCGAAATTGACTCGGGAATCATTGGTGAAAGCCGCAGGGTTGGCAGGATTTGCGTCTTTTAAGTATCCGATGATGAGTGCGGCCTCCGCATGCTCCCGCGAGGATTCAGCGTCATCATCAATGTTCAGCATGAATTGCCCCATTCCATGCCGGGCTGCAAACGCAAGCCAACCACCCACCACCCCACATGTTTTCGCGTCTCCAATCCGTCCATTGCCATCTGCGAACGGATACCAATCATCGGCAGCTAACTCTGACAGAAAGAACACTTGTCCGGGAGGGACTGCCATCGACGCGTAGATCTGGTCGCGAATCGCCGGGTTGCTCGACGGCCGCCCGCCTACGACCATCAAATCGCAGTCGAATTGATCGATGATGTCGGCGCACTGAAAGATCGTCTTCCCGATCGTATTTCGGACAATGCCTCTCATCACCTTTTTGTCCGCTTCAATAATCACATCGCGAAACTGCATTCGAGGTGCAGTGCCCCCCGAAACACGAGTCTGTAGCGCGTCAAGGATGCTGAGATTATTGCACGCATGCCCAATCTCAAATCGCACCGGCGCACCCTCACTCGCTTCGAATGTGGAGAGGCAGTGCATCGCCACTGGCATCCACACCTCGCGCACGAGGCGCTGCCGCAGTTCTCGCACTTCGTCGTTCGGGGTCGACGTTGATGCAAACACCTCATTCCATCGCTGGACCGTGATTTTGCACTGCCGGATGATCGCTGGGAAAACCACTTCTTCCAGGATGCCACGCACAACATCATCTCCAGCACGACTGATGCCGTCATGAAAGAGCGTCTTGCACTGGAATGCCACGGCAGCCCGCATGTTCCCATTCACTGTGTAATCAGAAATAGCAAGGTCGATAGTTCCACCACCGATATCCAAAGACGCCATGCGCAGTGTGTCGACATCCTTACGACGACGACCCAGTGCCCCGATGAGCAGATCGGGATCGGCTTGGAACCGATGCATTGACTCGCCATACAGCCAACAGACTTGGATCGCAACCGCCTCATCGCAAACGAGCTGAACTACAGGTGGTCGCATACCAAAGTCGCGGTCAACCGTAATGTGATCGACGCCAGAACAAAAGGCTTCGGGGGCTGATCGGAATTCAGACCAAAGCCGAGCGGCGCGCGATGCAGCCTTGTCTAGATTCTCAAGTTCAACGCTATGGAACCCAACTGGGTAAGTGATGACTAAATTGCGAATCTGCCGCCGCCGCTCCGCGAGTGGCGCATTGGCCGCCGCGCGTCGCCATTCAGGCGAATTCACCTGCCGAAATGCCTGTTCAAGGATTTCCACCATCGACCAGACCATGCAAGCCGCACGTGGATAGTCCGGCTGCGCCGGGACACCCGCGATCTCGGGCGCCTTTGTAAGCGGATTCCGTGGACTCATTCGCCGGAGGACATCACCGTGAATACGCGGCGACATTTGCTGTTCATCCTCGCGATTCGCGCATCGCCATTCCCACGCAACCCTTTCCTTGTCTTCCCAAAGATAACGCTTTGGAGTACTGATTCCAAGCGGGCGAACATCCCGTTTCGAACGGAGTAGGGCATCGAGAGCCGGCTGGCCCATTTTGATAATTGACAGGAATCGAAAACTAAATATTCCTTCCACTGAGCGCGGCAGAATCTCATGCTCAACAAATGCCGACTGTGTCAAGAAGGGACATTTAACCGCGTTTAGAGGATCATCGGGATAAACCAACTGCAGACTTTCGCGGCGACCCCCTTCGCGCTGCTCAACTAAGAGAACGCATGTTCGGCTGTTGCCAAGGTCGACAATCACATCAACACCAACTGCAAGGCGTTCTTCCGGGCGAGCATCGAAGTGCAATCGGGCCATGCCGTGCTGGTTCAGGTAACTAGCGAGACCCGCAATGGCCAACTGTGCAGCGTCCATCGCCTGCCGAGATCCAGGCGACTTTAAACCGGATGTGATCGCGCGAATGGATTGACGCGCGGCGTCGGTGCCCCAAAAGACTGGACCACATGGATCCGGTACGCGCTCGCCGAGTTCGTCCGCGGCTAGCCCTTCCGGACATCCATCACAGTCGAGGGTCGTCTCAACGGCGAGACAAACAGAGACGCGCTGGTCCTTGCCATCTTGAAGGGCAAGAAACACCGTAACCCAAAGACCGCCAGCGTCATAAGGGACCGGAAGCCAAACGCCATCGGGCGATGCGGCCAGCAACTGATTGAGCACCGACATATCGGCAAGTCGGGATTTGAGTTTTGGGGCCCCTTCTAAATCAAGCTGATCATCGCTGAACTCATCTGTCACGCTCGCACTGGAGCGAGCCCGAGGCGCAAGTGGTGCGATCACAGACAGACTCCCCTCCGGAGCGACTTTCACCCGGGCGCTGAACTGATGAGCAAGCAGATCTTTCAGCGAAATATCTTGGAGCTGTAAATACTGGATACCGCAATTCGGGACGAGGCGAATCATGTTCTGTCGAGTGTGTGTCATGGTGTTTGCGCCAGCGATGCGCTGCGATCTTGTGCGAACTTAAAGACAACTCTGTCGGCTATCGGTGCCCCGGACATATCTGCCGGAGACGCCGGTTCGCCGCCAAACACGATGCGGTGAATTGCTGCGAACTCCTGCAAAGCAAGTGCATCTGGTAAGTGGTCTGGCTTCAAGGACCGTGTACACCTTGATGGAAACCAAGAATTGACGGATTCAAGAAGCTGCACACTCCAGCAACCGTGTTTGATGTGCAACAAATCGAGCCTCTTGAGCGCGGCGTTGGCTGATGCTGCTTGGAAGCGCTCGGGCTTCGCTAGCGCCGAGAGAAGTACAGCCCGCGCGCAGAGTTCACTGTAGTGATCCTCGGTAGCAGACTCGCCAATTTCGGCAGCAGATAGAGCCAATGCCGACAAGATTTCTGCTGCTTCGTCAAAGGACTTCCAGGCAGCGGGATCTCCCAAACTACAACGAGCCGCGCCCTCGATCATCAGGAGTTGCCAATCCTGTCGGCTAGGCCCAGCATCACTTGTAACCGGATCCGGCACCAGTGAACGAAGTGCTGACGTGCATCCCTCGGCCGTAGTTGCAGGAAGCTTCCATGACGGATCGAGCGTGTGCTTCCATAGATTCACCGACGCGACAAGGACTGCGTACTGCCGAGCCACGGCCGGCGTCCACATCCCGTCACGCTCTGCCGCGTTCCGAATCGAAAATCCAGAGAGCCATGCCGAAGAAACATTGCCCGTCGAGCCAGCCTCGCCGATCAGCCGAACGACTCCGCCAGTCCGACTTGCGAGATAACGCGGAACCCGAACGATGTCTTCGACTGACCATCCCGCCTTCGCAAGCTTCTCATTGGCAAGGATAATGACGTCTATGCGCGCGTGCATTGACGCGAATTCATCTGCAATACGTGCAACTTCACCCGTGTCATCATCAATCAAGCCGTCTGTAAACAGAAACACTTGAGTGGGCTTCGCCGCGGCAACGGCACGCAGAGCATTCAGTGGGTAAGTGTCGCCACTCGCACTGTGACGTGTGATCCATTCATCACAAGCCACCATGCTTGCATCCCGCTCAGGAGAGAATGATCCTCGAATCAACATACCTCTATCGACGTTTGCACCAGACGGGATAGGCATTACCGTCGCGTCATCGCCGAAGAAGCTCACCATAAATGCCGATGATGGCAAAAGTCGATGAATAGCCTGCTTAGCGGCAGACTTCAGCCCATCTAAGGGCGGACCCACCATGCTTTGTGAACTGTCCAACACAAACGCAAGACGCTCCCCTGCACCAACAACTCCGAGGAATTGGCCCGCACGCATTGGACAACTCAGTTCGTCCGCATCTAATCGATTGAGCGCCGCTTGTGCTAGACGAATGTGCGCGTCGGCCTCTAACGGTCGCAGGCGCGCGAGCCAGAGATGACAAGCCGCCTCATTCAGGGGAGCTTCGGGTACTTGGCATACGCCCTCGAACTCCGCAAGGGCAGACTCGATGATGGCAGGGTCAACGGCGTCAACCGCATCCCCAACTGCTGATTGCGAAAGAATGGCGCAGCCTAAATTATTGCGCAGAACGCCCATGGCAAATGGGTCTGTCACGATCGCGGTATCTGCAAGTAAAGCGCGAATTGAATCAATGGGAGTGCCTGTATGGCAGGCAAGATCAACTGACTGAGTCAAGGCTTGGGCACGCCAAGGACTTTGATCACCGGCGCGAAGGACGGTAGGCAATTCGTGTGCCGCAAATGCACATGCACGCCGAGCTTTGAATTGAGACTCCGGCGAAGCCGCTGACGTCACCAATTCATCTGCTGTTATTGATCGCTCTTGGGCGTGTTTCGTCGATGTCTCAGTAGGAACCCAGACAGTCTTGCGCCCGGCGCTCGAGCTCGAATCATCAGAACAACCGATGAGCGGCATCAGCCCTGCAAGGATCACGCCGACCACCAACACGCCGAAGCGTTTGCACCGGAGTTTGTGCGAACTTGCCCACATTAGGTGAAAGTGTACCATTCACAAGCCATTGGGACGATGCAACGCCATTCCGAGGACGAGTAACCGTGCGTACCAAACGACGAATCTGGCTGGCCCGATCAATGAACCGAGTTTGCAGCGTGGCGCTTCTTGCAATTTCCCTCGCCATGCAGCCTGCTGCAATCGCGCATCAAGCTGCAGATCCACAACCGCCCGTTCTGCCGGAACTTGAAAAAAAGCCAGAAGAGGTTAACCCTTCATTGCCACCAGGCTCGGGAAACGGAAACAACAAAGCCGGACCGCGCGCGCCCGCGCTTACTGCCGCACCACGGGCCCCACTGCCACGACTCTTGCCGCAAAAGACGCCTAGTCGGGGTGAAGTACCCCCACCAGCAGGTGGGGGAGGCGGTGGTGGCGGCGGAAGCGGCGGTGGCGGAAGCGGTGGCGGCGGAAGCGGTGGCGGGGCGCCACCATCGAACAGCCCACCGGAAGCGAATCCAAATGAGAGCTCCAATCCTGAACCGACCAACAAAAAGCCTCCGATAGTCCCGGACAACGCGGAGCCCCGTGAAACCTCAGAAACTAACGGGCCGCGCACATTGCCGTTCGTCCGTGGGGCGCTGTGGAGCAGCAACGCAACAATCATCAATTTCGACAGTGCGGACTGGCTTGTAACACAATGGAATGCCTTGCTACCTGGTGATTCCGAAACCAACGTGGACGTTGAGTTGATCGCGATCGCCAACGGCGATCCACTCCAACCACTATCCCACTTCCAATTGCCAGTATCGGCATTCCGTCACATTCCCGGGGCATCGTCATTGGTCGTAGCGAACATCACTGCGCAACAAGAATTGCTAAGCGAATTCAAGACGCTCAAGTTTGCGGCGGATTCATGGACTTCGGCGGGAGTGGGAACATCTCTGAGTTCCACCGTGGTTGAGCAGGCCGATACCCGAAACCAATTGGTGAAGACCGAGGTCACTAAAGCCGCAGGAGACCCATCCAAGGGCGTCGGTGGATGGATGCAAATCCCAGTCGTGCCGACGGTGACTGATTGCGCAGGCGGTCCATTCACGACGTCTGATATTGGATCGTCGACGCCCCGGCTCGTTGGCATCGGAGACGCACCAAACACAACCAGCAGCAGCCCCACGCTACGCGTGCGAAAAATCCTCGGGCAAGCAGAAACTGAGAAAGTGATTACCGATGGGATCCCATTGGACCCATGTCAATTGTTCGAGACAATGATCCCCTCTTGGGGAAACCCAACAGGCCTACGAGCGCTGATCGAATTGCTGCGCGAGAATGAGCACGACGTACTCGTCGGGTGGAAGATGGCGCGCTTAGGGGATACTGGATATCAGGACGAGTACCACCCCACAAACGGAGTGAGTGATGGTTCACGGATCATCGCTGTCCTGTCGGAGAACCCGTCTGATAGCGTCGATTTATTCGTCCGCAAACCATCGACGGGCGGGAACGGTGACGACGACGAGTCTTGGACTGATGCCGCAGTACGAATCCCTTATCCAGAGCGAGCAACCGGTGCTACCCGGCGGGTCCGGACCAACAAGCCTTCGAGCGCACGCATTCTCATTCTTGAAGTCGCGTCAACCGATTCAGGACCGTGCGTACTTCGTAATCCTTGACATCGACTCAGCAGCCGCTCCGACCACGGAGAACGCTAAGGCTTCGGCTTTGTTTGTGCCGTTTCACTTTGAGGCTTCGCTGCATCAAGCGCTGCCTTCGCAACCTCAGTCTGATACTCCTTGCTGATCTGTCCTATCAAACCTAATAAACGGACGTCTGTGATCGTCCCACGATATTCCTTCACAAATGCCGTCAACTTTGGACCGTCCAACGGATGGCCTGGCGCGGGAAGAGGTGCGCCGCGCTTCACGCTGTCCTCATAGCTCTGGGTTCCCTCCGCCTTTATCTCCGCCTTCATGCGATCTGCCCATGTCTCGAACTTCGGCATAGTTGGCGGCGTCGGAGGCTTTTCTCCGCTACTGCGTTTTCCAAAGTTTTCGTCACGCTCCTCATCAACGATTGAATTGCGCTTCTTACGAGCAGCGGCATACTTGACTTTGGCGGCGTCAAAAGCCCGCGTTGCCTTCGCGCGATTTGCATTAGTAAATGCCTTCGCATCAAAGACGTATTTCGCCTTCACGGTGTCTATGGCGCGCTTCAAACACGCGTCGTCAACCGCAGATGACTTGGCGCCAACATCATCACTCTTCGGCGAAGGCGGCGGTGCAGTCGCAGGAGGTACCGAAGGACGAGCTCGAACCGGCGGGCTACTTTCTTCGGGGGGCGCGTCAGTTGGGAAAGGAAGACGCAACCCTAGTTGCAAACCAGCATCGCAAAGCGGATTGTTGATCGCTACGGCGCTGATGATCCCAAGGTAGATGATGGGCGTGCATACAACACTAGTGCTCCGAAACATTGGCATTGTGAATTCCTCGGAAAATCAAGGAACGTATGAATCAGCCTGGTAGCCGACTCTGCTAATTCCTTGGACACCCCTCATCGTACAACGCGGTATTCAAAACTGCAACTTGACCCCTCACACCACCACCACCCCGCGCAGACACGCAACGCCCACCACTATTCCCGGCACACTCCCCTGACGAACATCCAGTGAGCGGCAATTCACCGCATCAAGCGCGCGGCGCACGCGCGCTGGATCCGGGTGCACAACCTCCATCCAATCAAGCCGCGCGCCCTGCGGCGCAGTAATGCTTGGATGCGCGCTCCAGCCCCAGTCAATCAACCACGGTACGCATCCATCCAACGGTCGCGCCGGGGGAATCGCTATTTCCCAGCTGATTTCTGTGCCATCGGCACGCATCCGTGATCCCGCAGTGACGCGCCCCAGATCAATGCCCGCGTGCAGCGCCGCCGTTAGCAACGGATCGATCGTCCGCGAATGCAACATCCACGTGGTGAGTCGCGGTGCGGCCGTCAGCCATGCTTCATGCGCGGCACCATTAGCTGCGCCTGCACTTGCACCTGGACCTGCACCCATCCCAAACAACGCGCGCCCCGCAACATTGGCGCGCCCCGCGCTCGGCGCGTTTGGGTCCGGCGCCAAGAGTTCCAAGTAACGCTCGCGCCCCAATGACATCAACGCGTTGTGCGTGCCCCACTGCGGATGCGCACCGCCACGCACCGGTCGCACACCGAACGTGCGCTCCGCCCATGCGATGCCTGCGTCGAGGTCAGCGCATGTGAACACCAAGTGATCGATGTCTGCTGGAAGTGCCATTATTTCTTTGCGTAATCAAACACGCCGCGCCCGCTCTTATCTCCAAGCCGGCCCGCCTGCACCAACTGCCGAAGCATGGGGCATGGGAAGAATTTCTGATCGCCAAGCTCGCGGTACAAGACCATCATGATGTCGTGACACACGTCAAGCCCAATGAAATCAGCCAAACGCAGCGGTCCCATCGGGAAATTGCAGCCGAGCTTCATGATCTGATCGATGTCCTCTGGCTTGGCAACGCCTTCCATGCATGCGTAGAACGCCTCATTGATCATGGGCATCAACACGCGGTTGGAAACGAAACCCGCACGGTCATTCGCCGGCACCGGCGTCTTTCCCATGGCAATCGAAAGCGCAATCGTGCGCTGCGTTGTCTCATCACTCGTCGCAAGTCCCTTGATCACTTCTACCAACGCCATGATCGGCACCGGGTTAAAGAAGTGCATGCCGATCACGCGGTGCGCGTCCGCGCCAACAGCGCTCGCAAGATCCGTGATGCTGATGCTCGAGGTGTTCGTCGCCAACACCGCGTGCGCTGGGAATGTTGCCGCCATCTCCTTGAAGATCTTCTTCTTGATCTCCACGTTCTCAGTGGCAGCTTCAACGGCCCAATCCGCACTCTTCGCCTCGGCCATGGTGGCAACGTAGGAGATGCGCTTCGCCGCAGCGTCCGCGTCCGCCTGCTGCATCTTGCCCTTCTCCACCGCACGCGCCAGCGTCTTCACGTGGTAGGCCTTGGCCTTCTCCAACTGCGCAGCACTCAGGTCAACCTGAAACGCAGCGATGCCCGCCTGCGCGGCAGTGAGCGCGATGCCGGAACCCATGGTCCCGGCTCCGATGACGGCGATGGTCTTGACTGGCGTAGGGGCAGAGATATTCATGGGGCGCGAATGGTAGATCCCGCCAACGTTTAAAAAATAGTCCAATAACCTGTCAATTCTCAAAATGCGGACTTGCCCCCGCAGCACATCCGGGCAACCATATACCTGCATGCCGATCCTCACACTTGCCGTCAGCAGCCTGTTGCAGGTCTGCCTTGCTGGTTCCGCTGTTGGCCCCGCCGACGCGCCAGCTCCAGTGTGGGTGTTCTTCAAGGACAACCGCGCCACGCCGGCCTCCATCGCCGACACCGCACTCACGCCGCGCGCCCTCGCACGTCGCGCGCTTCGACGCACATTGCCTGGACTCTTTGATATTCACGACGTGCCAATGCCAGCAACGCGCGCCACCGCAGTGACCGGCACCGGAGCTGAGTTGCGCACGCAAAGTCGTTGGCTGTGCGCAGTCAGCGCCATGGCAACGCCAAAGCAAATCGAAGCACTGCGCGAGTTGCCAGATGTCACCCACGTGGAAGCGGTTGGACGCGGTCGCGCTGGTTGGCAAGACGAGCAGGAAATGCCGCCACCGGAAGGATGGGCCGCCAGCATCGATTACGGCGCGGCGAATCCGCAATTGACGCAGATCGACATCCCCCGCCTGCACGCGCGTGGATACACCGGCACCGGCATGGTGATCGGCGTTCTTGATACCGGCTTCAATCGCGTCCATGAAGCATTCAACAACCCGGCGCGTCCGCTGCGTGTGATCGCGGAGTGGGACTTCATCAATAACGATGGAAACACTGGAATTCAGGCTGGCGACAACAGCGAGCAACACAAACACGGCACATGGATTCTTGGAACGATGGGCGCGTATCTGCCCGGCAGCATGGTCGGTGCCGCTTACGACGCGGAATTTATCCTGTGCAAGACAGAGGATGTTCCCACCGAGACGCCCATCGAAGAGGACTACTACGTTGCTGGGCTTGAATTCATCGAAGCACGTGGCGCCGATGTGGCTACCAGTTCACTGGGATACATCGATTGGTACACGCAGGCTGACCTCAACGGAAACACCGCAGTCACCACGGTGGCTGTGAATGTGGCGACAGCAAACGGCGTGGTGTGCTGCACCGCCGCCGGCAATTCCGGGCATGACGCCGACCCCACCACCAGCACGCTCGGTGCACCCGCCGATGCATACAACGTGATCACCTGCGGTGCCGTGAATGTCACTGGTGGGATCATTGGCTTCTCATCAAGCGGCCCCACCGCCGATGGTCGATTGAAGCCCGAACTGATGGCGTGCGGCTTGAACACCATCACCGTGAACTCCACCAGCGTCACTGGCCTCTCCGGCGTGAGTGGAACCAGCTTGAGCACTCCACTGATCGCTGGCGCCGCCGCGTGCATCTTGCAAGCCCGTCCGAACTACGGCGTCGCGGAGATTCGCGAAGCGCTCTTTGCAACGGCATCGCGCTCCGATGCTGCGGGGTTGCACCCGGATCCACTCTTTGTCGAAGGACATGGAATCATGCGTGCATACGAAGCCGCAGCCCGCGGCCTACGCACTGCTGACCTCAATTGGGATGGTTTCGTCAACGGGATCGATCTCGGATTGATGCTCGGGCAGTGGGGGCAAACTGGAGTCCCCGGATCTGTGTTTGGCGATGTGACACTCGACGGATTGGTCAGCGGCCCCGACGTCGGCGCGATGCTCGGTCAGTGGTGAACGCAACGCGCCACCCGGCTCGACTACCCTGCCCCGCATGATTATTGCGATCGCCGCGTCGTGCGCTCTATCCGCCCTCACCATCTTCGCCATTGCTGCTGATCCAACGATCGCACCGCCGGCTGCTGCGATCGCTTCGCCGGCTGCACCCAGCGAAGACGTGGTGATTCGCACCGGCTTAGCGCTGGTATCGCCATCACCACGCAGCGCGTCTCGCTCACTGGTCCGACGCGACCCGATTGAGGCGCAGTTGGTGGCTGGCACATTCGTCACACCGAAGGCGAGTGACATCCCGGTGAATACCAATGCGGCGATCACTGCCGCGCCACCTGTAACGAGTGGTGCAACACCAGCAAACAGAACGCCCGCTCCCCAGCCGAGCGTCAATGCGTGGATCGCCATCAATGCGAACGCCGACGGTGTGTTTCAAGGCGAAGAAGGCAGCGCACTCGCCGGCGGGTGGATCTACGCCACCGTCAACAGCGCCACCGAACGCGTGATGATGTTGGAGGCCTCTGGCCACGGCACCGTGTTCGTGAACGGCGAACCGCGCGGCGGCGATCCATATTCATGGGGATTTGTGCGGGTACCGGTGAAACTCAAGACGGGCACGAACGAGTTCTTGTTCTCGGTGAGTCGCGGGCGATTGGCCGCAAAACTCACTCCGCCGCCCGCCGCTGCGTTCATCTCTACGCTTGACATGTTGACGCCATCACTCATCGCCGAGCGCGACACTCAAGGTCCGATCGGTGTGGTGGTAGTCAATGCGTCAACGCAGCCACTCGCTGGCGCGCGTGTCCATATTGATAGTGACTTGGCCGACAGTGACGAATGGGTGGACCTGCATGTCATGCCTGCGCTCACTGTGAAAAAGGTGGCATTGCCGGCGGGATATTCCTCACAGTTTGCTGGTGCCGCAGGTAGCAAGCACTCCGTGCAGGTGACACTCACCGCGCGTGATGGCACCGTGCTTGGCACCGCACCGATTGAACTGACCACCGTGAGTTCCAGCGATCGTCGCGTAGTCACGCGCATGAGCACTATCGACGGTAGTGCGCAGTACTACGCCGTGGTTCCATCAACCGCAGTGATGCCCAGCACCGAGAATGCCACCGCAAGTGGTGATGCAAAGCCTGGCATTCTCTTCAGCGTGCACGGCGCGGGTGTTGAAGCCACCAGCCAGGCCGCTGCGTATGCGCCCAAGAAGGACGCGCACGTGGTGTGTCCAACCAATCGACGACCATTCGGTTTCGATTGGGAAGACTGGGGACGCCTCGATTTCACGGAAGCAGTTGCGCACGCACGCGCGACGCTCGTGAATGATCCGCGCCGCAGTTGGCTCACGGGCCATTCCATGGGCGGACACGGCACGTGGCAATTGGGCGCGCATTTCCCGGGCGAATTTGCAGCAATTGCTCCCAGCGCGGGATGGGTGAGCTTTAGCAGTTACGTCGGTGCCACCGCGGCGGGCAGTGCGGCTGTTGGGGCAGCTGGCGGTCCGGACGATCCGGCGGCTGCCATGCTGCTCCGCGCCGGACGTGCCAGCGACACGCTGAGCATCAAAGAGAATTACCTGCAGCAAGGCGTTTACGTCTTGCACGGCGATGCTGATGACAACGTTCCTGTGAGCGAAGCCCGCGAGATGTTCAAGCAACTCGCCGCCATCAGTCATCCGGACTTTGAATACTACGAACGCCCCGGTGCTGGCCACTGGTGGGGGAACGAGTGCGTCGACTGGGCGCCGCTCATGCAATTCTTGTTCCGACACACGCTGCCGGAGATGAAGGACATGACTCGCGTGCGGTTCCAGACTGTCTCGCCGCAAGTCAGTCAGCGCGATGGATGGGTGCGCGTCTTGCAGCAGAAGAAGCCGTTTGAAGTTTCCAGTGTTGACATGGTGCTTGATGTAGCGAAGCGAACCGTGGCTGGAACCACGGTGAACGTCAAGACGCTTGATTTAGTGGTGCCGATCGCGATGCCGGCGAGCGGAGCGGATGCGACAGCGGCGAGTGCTGGCAATGCAAGCGCCAGTGCTTCGGCGGCGAGCGTACCTGCGCAAATCACCGTCACGCTGGACAATCAAGCGATCGTCGTTCCATTGACGACTGACAACCCGCACCTGCGTTTTCATCGCGAGCAAGGGTCCGCAGACAACATCGTGTGGAGCCTTGATCCAGGATGCCGCGACGGTTCCAAGCCTGAGCCATTGCCAGCGCATGAGAAGAAGCCCGCGCGCGGCGGACCGTTCAAGAACGCCTACGCGCACGGCTTCGTTGCGGTGGTGGGAACCAACGGCGACGACGCATCGGATGCACTGATCATGGCCAAGGCCCGCTATGACGCTGATCAGTGGTGGGTGCGCGGTAACGGTCGCTTTGAGATTCTCACGGACACTGCGTTCGATCCCAAGCAGTACCTCGGGCGCAACGTGGTGCTGTACGGCAACCATGACCAGAACGCGGCGTGGAGCGCGCTCATCGGTGACAGCACATCGATTGATGTTCGTAATGGATCATTCGCTGGACCAACTTCCCGCCACACTGGCGACGACATCGCCACGATGTTCGTGCTACCCCGCATCGACTGCGACCAAGGTCAAGTGGGAGTCGTTGCAGCCACGGGCGCTGTGGGTATGCGCGCCGCCATGCGCACCCCCATCTTCAGCGCCGGCGTCGGCGTTCCCGACCTGATTGCATTCCGGTCAGCCATGCTCACCGATGGCGCCACTGGCATTATTGAAGCCGGATTCTTCGGTAATGACTGGGGCGTCGATACCGGGACGTGGATGCGGCGCTGAGTGAGCGATTACTCCGCGAACATCTCGCTCAACATCAGTAGCGATGCGCGCACTGATTCTGCCGCCATCGTTCCCGCTATGCGATCAATGCGGGATCGATCAATGGCCCGCACCTGCTCGATCACCATGTGACCCTTGCGACCCTTCCAGGAGCACGGCACGCGGAACGCGTAGGGATGCGCGCCAGAAGTCAGCGGAACCACAATCAGCGTCGGCGCATGGCGATTCAATTCATCCGGGGAAACCACCACGCACGGTCGCGGCTTGCGGATTTCAGCGCCGCGCGCGTTACCTTCGTTGATGTAGATGATGTCGCCGCGAAGCGGCAGGCGCTTCATTCCCAGCTCCACTCGTCACGGTCGAATGCATTCGTCGGTGGATTGATGGTGATGGGTAACGGCGTCTCGCCGCGCGAAGCCATCAGCTTGGCAGCCTCGGCCCAGCCCGCGCGCACAAGGCGATGGCTACGGATGACGATCGCGCCATCAATGACTTCGAGTTCGATGTCCGCGCTAAGCCCGGCTTGTTCGATCATTGCCTTCGGCAAACGGACGCCGCGCGAATTTCCGATGGCTACAAGCTTTGCTGGGACAGATGCCATGTATGTAATCATATTGTAATTACTTTGAATTGCAAGGAATTGCTGGTACTTCGCGCACATCGCGCGGAAACGCCTAAGCGGCGGGCAGGTTCTCGCGAAACCTGCCGCGCCGCGCGCATCATCCCCCTGACACAGCCCTGCCACCCGAGTGACAGCCTTTATTCAATTCACTTTGTCGCAAGCGTCGGGTAATCGTTGTACCCCTTACCACCCACGCCATAGAACTGCGAAGCATCCCACTCGGCAAGCGGTGCGCCGTCACGAATGCGCTCCGGCAGGTCCGGGTTTGAGATCGCAAGCTTGCCGAATGCCACTGCGTCACCAAGGCCTTCGCGCACGTCACGCTCGGCGCTGGCAACATCGCGTGAGTAGCCATTCAACACAACCGGTCCGTTGAAGTTCTTCTTCATTCCTTCTGCCAGCGCACGGTCAAACGAGCCGTTCCATCCGTGTGCCCCGAAGTAGTGATTAAAGAGATGCAAGTATGCACACTTGCGATCGCCAAGTTCACGTGCGGCGCGCAACATCAATTCACGGTCATCGGGCGCGGCCGGAAGTTCCGCAGCATTTCCCATCGGTGAGAGACGCACGCCAACTTTGGCGTAACCAAACGCTGCACCGGCGGCATCGACCGCGTTCAGCAAGAGTCGAAGGCGATTCTCAATACTGCCGCCCCATGCATCGGTGCGTGTATTCAATGAGCCAGAGAGGAATTGGTTGATCAGGTAGCCGTTCGCGCCATGCACCTCAACGCCGTCGAATCCAGCGGTCTTGGCGTTCGTGGCTGCAAGTTCGTAGTCACGAACAACGCGCGGCATTTCATTGGTTTCCAGCGCACGTGGCATGCTGGCTGGCACCTCTTGAAGAGTGCCGTCGGCGCGCACAATCATCATCTTTGCTGAAGACGCAGCGGCAACACAGGAAACCGGCGCCTGCCCGTTCGGCTGATGGGCCGTATGGCTGATGCGCCCAACATGCCAGAGCTGCGAGAAGATCCGCCCACCCGCAGCATGAACGCGATCCGTCACGATCTTCCAACCCGCCACCTGCGCAGCAGTGAAAATGCCGGGGGTATTCGGATAGC
>JBILYM010000128.1:0-6379 GCA_044377725.1 Phycisphaerales bacterium | reverse complement strand
ACGGCAACACCGTGGAGGCAGGCAAAGTAACTGCCGGCAATACCGCCACCGGAAATCAAGTCACCGCGGCGGGCGTGAAGACCGACAACGGAACATGGGGCGTTGCACATACGGATGGCAACACCACGGTTGCGACGGGTAACAATGTGTATTCAACGCGTGACGGTCAGGTGTACCGAGACCAAAGCGGATCCGGCGGATCATGGGAGAAGTACAGCAATGGACAATGGAGCGCCGCGACCAACGCGGGAGCAGTCTCCGAACTGAATCAACAACGTGCAACCCGAACGGACGGCGACTGGCGTTCATCGATGTCCGACCGTTGGCAGCAGGGCGGCGATGGATTTAACGGAAACCGTGGCGATGCTGGAAATGCAGGGAATTCTGGTTATCGCAGCAGCGGCAATTCATGGGGCGGCGATCGTGGCGATGACTTCGATGGCGCCGGCAATCGCGGCGGTGGAAGTTCCAACTACGGTCGATACGGCCGCTCCGGTGGCGGTGGGCGATCGTTTGGTGGTGGCGGTCGTTCCGGTGGCGGTGGCCGCCGCTGAAATCCACGCGCGGCGATCAATGGAGATCGCCGCGCTGTTGTTCACAGGCCCATGATCGAATAGCCGGCATCAACATAGATGCACTGGCCAGTGATGCCCTTGGAGAGGTCGCTCACCAAGAAGAGCGCGGTGTCGCCCACTTCTTCGCCAGTGATGTTGCGCTGCAGTGGGGCCTTCTTCTCAACCCAGCCGAGGATGTCGCCGAAGCCGCCGACAGCCATCGCGCTGAGCGTCTTGAGCGGTCCACCGCTGATGACGTTGGCGCGGATCTGCTTGGCACCAAGTTCCATGGCGATGTAACGGTTGGTGGCTTCCAGCGCCGCTTTCGCAACACCCATGACGTTGTAGCCGGGGACAGCCTTCTCGGCGCCGTAGTAACTGAGCGCAATCATTGCTCCGCCGTTCGGCATGAGATCTGCGGCGCGCACGGCCATGGCTTGGTAGGTGAAGGCGCTGATGTCCATCGCCTGCGTGAACACTTGACGCGGCGTGGCGCAGAACTTGCCCTTCTCGAGCCAGCTCTTGTCAGCAAAGGCGATGGAGTGGACGACGAAATCAATGGTGCCCCAGTCAGCCTTGAGCTTGGCGAACACCGCATCAAGGTCAGTATCGCTGCCAGCATCCATCGGCATGAGCCATGGGTCAGTGAGGCCAAGTTCGGTGAGGGCGTTGCGGCAGCGGCGTTCCATCTTCTCGCCGGGCAGGTGCGTGAATGCGCACTGCGCGCCGGCCTTAAGAAGGCTCTCAGTGATGAATGTTGCGTAGCTGCGATCGTTGGCGATGCCGACGATGAGACCCTTCTTGCCTTGCATCAGTCCTGCTGTATTCATGGGGTGTGAAGCGTAGCCGGAGTTAGGCCGATGCGGCGGCGGAGATGGCAGGGAGGCCGTCCATAAATCGCCACGGTGTTGAATCGGCCATATCTGCAGGCGGAACCAGCGCGTCGCGAACGCGGGCAACCAGTTCATCCATCGCGGCGCCGGTGTGCGCGCTGATGGCAAGATCGGCGTTGTTGCGCTCCGGGCAGGTGCGTGCATCAGCGCGGTCCGATTGGTTGAGTACTCGCATGCGGAGCGCAGTGGTGGCGCCCGCAATGGCATGCCAACCGAGCCCCGGAGCGGTCAGTTCAATCACCATGTCCGCGCACGCAAGGGCACGCGCGGCAAGTTCCGCAGCGGCGCGTTCGATGGGATCCATGTCGGGGCGCACGCCCGGAGTGTCAAACCAATCCACCACGAGGCCAGCAAGATCAATGCGCGCAGCGACCGCATCGCGCGTGGTTCCCGGGGTGTGGTGCGCAATAGCAACCGCCCGACCAGCGAGCGCGTTGAGCAGCGTGCTCTTGCCAGCGTTGGTTGGTCCGGTGACCACCACCCGCGCGGGCGTGATGAGGCGGCGAAGTCGAAGATCGCGCGGTGATGGGAGTGACACGGTGGTGGCCGTGAAATCCGGCTTGATGTGCTGGCGCCATCGCGCGGGTTGAGCGGATAGCAGGTCAACGGCAAGCGGACTGGCTGCACGGGCGAGTGTGTTGAGCATGGCGCACTCAATGCGGTCGGCGGCTTCGGGCCACGCGGCGTGTGCGGATTCGTGCGCGGATGGAGCGCGCGCGCCGAGCTCTGCGAGCCGTTCATCAAGCAATTCGCGAATGCGCGTTCCACCATGCGGCATGAGGAGTGCGTGTTGATTACTGGTGCGTGCAATCACGCCATCATCAATCGATCCGAAGCGGCGCCAGGCAACTGCGCCCGTGGGTGGTGCATCTTTACCGGTAAGTTTGCGCAGCACTTCTTCAAGCATCCGCGCCTCGCCATCAATGTGGGCTACCGCGATCGCACCAGGTGTATGGGCCGTCGACCACCACCATGCAGGCGACGTACTGGTCATTCTGCCTCAGCAGCCGCACGAACCGTGACCAAGATGCCGCGCAGGACCAAGTCCGGCACAACGCGTGTCACCAGATCACTGTCGGAGAAAAGCGTCTCGGCATCACCGCCGGTCGCAATGACCAGCGGAAAGGCGCGGTAATTGGCGGCGTATCGCTCCACCAATGCTTGCGTCAGGCCGCGTACGCCTTCAAAGACTCCCAGCTGCATGGCGTCAACCGTGTTGCGGCCAAACGCATCTTCGTCGGATGGCCGTGCGAATTTAATCTTTGGCAGTTGTGCCGTGTGCGCGTTGAGCGCGTCCAGCTGCATCTGTGCGCCAGGTGCAATGGCGCCGCCGTGAAAGACGCCTTCGCCATCAACAAAGTCAACAGTGATGGCGGTGCCAGCATCAATGACAATCACCGCTTGCTTCACTGCGGCATAGGCAGCCGCGGCGGCCAAGAGCCGATCTTGCCCAGGCTTTGCGTCCTCATCAATGCAGCGACCGATGGGCACTTCAAGATCACGCCCTAGGCGCCAGATGTCGGTGTGAAGCTCAGCAGCCAGCTTGGTCTCAATGGCGGAAGCGACCGCGTCATTGACGCTGGCGATGACAATCTCGCCATCGCCGTCTGACTCCAATTTGTGGCTCCACTGTTCCACCGCCGCGGTGATGACCGCGCCGATATCGCCGTTCACAAGGTGTTGGACGACGTGAAGTTCGTCACCGTGAAAGTGACCGACCGCGGTACGCGTGTTGCCGACGCTGATAGCAAGGAGGAATGACATTGCGAGGAAGTATAGAAACTGTGTCCATGCACAGTTTCGGAGCGGGGCGGGCACTCACGGTGCGCTCGGCCACAGCTTCAGCGTCATGGCGTTGGATTGACAATTAACCGCTGAATCCGCGCATGCATCGCCGCGAACAGGGCGCGACACACTGGTCCAGTTTCGCCGTTTGCAATCCGCACGCCATCAAGTTCTGTCACCGCGCTGACAAGGCGTCGGCTGGACTGCACCAGCACTTCGTCCGCCTCACAGAGTTCGTGTTCATGAACGCGTCGCACTTCAACAGGAATTCCTGCGTCGCGCGCGGCTTCAAGCATCCAGCAGCGCATGGTGCCATGCAGCACTGGCGCTGCAGCGTCATCAAGTGGGCAGGTGATCAGCGTTCCGCCGCGAACGATGCCAACGTTGGTGTACGCGCCTTCACTCACCAAGCCGTCGCGAATCAAGATGCACTCTTCGGCACCCGCGCTCTGTGCTTCAATCAATGCCAAGATGTTTCCAGCCAGCGCAATGGTTTTAATTTCGCAGCGATGCCAACGCATATCCGGGCGCACAATGGCGCGCAGCGTTTCCGGTGCGTGGAACTCTGCAAGCGGCGCACTGCGAGAGGCAAGTGCGACGACGGTTGGAACCAGTCCTGGTACGGGCATGTGCGCACGCGCAGTGCCCGCGCCGCGCGTGACCTGTATGTAGATTCCTGCATCAGTCAGAGCGTTGCCTTCAAGGAGTGCGGCGCAGATGTCTACGAGCGTCCGTGCGTCAAAGCCCACAATTCCGGTGAGTTCCAAACTTCGTGCAAGCCGCGCCTGATGCAGGTCAAGTGCCACGCCAACGCCACCAAAGAATCTCACCATCTCATAGACGCCGTCACCAAAGAGGAAGCCTCGATCAAACACGCTGACCTTGGCGTGTTCTTCCGGAACCAGTGATCCATTCACGTAGGCAAGCATGTTGACCTCAGGTGCCACTTGGGCGACCGCTGAACATGGCACGCACGGCATCCATGCCGGGGGCTTCAACGCGCCGTGCGCCGCGCGCCGCATTGACAAACTCGGCGGCACGCTTTGGACAGACATCATGCTCCCACCGGCCGCCCTCCTTGACGAAACTGCCGACAATCACCGCATCTGCATTGGAAAGCAACCTCGCCACACTCTCGTTGGTGGCGCCGCTTCCAGTAAATACTGGGAGCTTGGTGGCACTGCGAACGGCGTTGAGTTCACGTTCATCAACGGCCGCGCCGGTTTCGGTTCCGGTGACAATCACGCCGTCAGCAAGAAAGAACTCAGCGGCGCGCGCGCATGCAGCAATATCAACATCTCCGGTAATGGCGTGCGCGGCATGCTTCTTCTTGATGTCTGCAAAGACCTGGACGCGATCTGCACCGATTGACTTTCGAAAGCGCAACAGTGGTCCTGCTGCGGCTTCGGTCATGAGTCCCTCGTCGGCAACGTGCGCAAAGACGAAGTTCTCGGCGCGGACAAAGTCAAGGCCGGTGGCATGCGCAACAGCGAGCGCCTCGCGCGATCCGCCGCCGAGAATCTGGATTCCAATCGGGCAGTCCACGGCGGTGCGTACCGCTGCGCAGACTGCAGACATGCATGCAACGATCTCTGCGCCGATTCCGCCTCCGAGGTACGGGCGATCATGCATGTTCTCCAGCATCACTGCATCGAAGCCAGCATCACGCAAGGTGCGAGCTTCGCGCACTGCATGCGCCACCAGCTCTTGTGGTGTCAGGCGTGCGCGCGGTGTTCCTGGAAGTGCCCCAACATGCACCATCCCGATGATGCCGCGAAGTTCGGCGTGAGTCCGCACTGGAGAAGAGTCGACCATGCGTTGATACTACGGCGTCACGGGCGCAGCGCAGGCGATCAGGGATTGGAGAGCGGCACATTCTTTGCCGATGTGGCGTCAATCCCACCAAGCATTTCGGTACGCATGGCTGCGTATTCCGGTGAGACCGATGCCTTGACGATCTCCAGTTCGATGCGCTTCTCAAGAGCTGAATCAAGTCCAAACCGAGTGCCAAAGCTCACGTAGTCCCGTATCAGCGGCCGGGGCAGCACGGTGATGTGCTCTCCCGGATTCTGTTCGACAAGGTAGGCAAGGGTGGTGCTTGAACCAACGATGGCATCGATGCTCTGCTCACGGAGTGCGGCAACTGCTTCCTCGAAGGTAGCGAAGCGGATGGCTGGAATGTTCGCTCGCGTCACGTAGGTGTCTCCAGTCGAGCCGATACCGACGCCAACCCGCATTTTGATGAGTTGGTTCTGGCTCTTCACGATCGGCTGCAGCCGCGCCGCCGTCAATACGGAAGTAAAGACGGCGGTGGCAATTGTCATGAGTAGGAACCCAACAGCCATCCAGATGGCGCCAATCAATTTGCCCCAGGCTGTGGTGGGAACTCGGTCGCCGTAGCCAACGGTTGCCAATGTTGTCAGGCTCCACCAGATTGACTCGCCGAGTCCGCGGATTTTGGTGGCACGGACAAAGTCATCTTTCTTTCGTTCGGCGCTCCAGAATAAAAGTGCGAACAGTCCGGCGAAACATGGGAGTGCAAAGAGCCATGTAGTGATCTCGCTGGTGATGATCCGCTCTGTCACCGATGCAAACGAAAGCGCACCGCGAACACGCGTTGCAATCGAGACACCACTTTGATCAAATGGCGGCGTCATTCCAAACTGCGCAATATTTTCAGGGATGATGGGTATGCCAGTCATCGCTACGTCAATGTCGCCCTTGGAAACCGCTTCCAGAAGACCCGGATAGCTATGCACTGAAAGTGTGTAGTCGATCCCTAGGTTCGCCACGGTTTTTTGCCAGACCAACGCTCCAAGACCCGACCAGTATGGTTTCGATTCGGTTGGTGCAATTGTCCACGGTGGCAGATCGCACACGCCAACCCGCAATTTGATTCCAGATTGATGCGGTGGCAGTGCATTGCCAATTTCAACGGGCGCAGTTCGCTCTCCGACATGCAGAGTGCCGACTGGATGTGCAACATTTGTAGGCGCAGGATGCGAGGAAACTTCCTCTACGTGCTGGGTTTGTGCAGCGGCATCTTGGCACGCTTGGGATGGCAATCCAAGCATGGCGCACATCACTATTGACACAATCGCGGCAGTATGCGGGTACATGGGTGGCAGGATAGGTGAGTGGCGCGGG
>JBILYM010000127.1:0-6390 GCA_044377725.1 Phycisphaerales bacterium | reverse complement strand
AACTGCAGCGCTCCAAGCGCAGTTATGACTTGCTGGGCGAACTCAACACCAAGCCACGTCTCAAGTATCTGGCTCGCGTCGACAATCCGTCCATCGACCACAGTGGTCATGATCACGGGCACGATCATGGGCATGATCACGCAGGTCACGCTGCCGCACCCGCTGTCCCACCCGCTGTCATTGTTCCTCAGGGAGGTAAGGCATGAGCACCATTCCAGCCCACGACATCGATAACACCGGGGATGTCCCAGGAAAGCGCGCCGCGCTGGTCCTTGGGCATACCGATTTCCACCAAGTCACCAACACGATCTGCCGCCCCAATGAGACGCGCAAGCCGCCCATGGCGTGGTACATCATGTTTGGCATCAGCATGCTGCTGGTGATGAACCTTGGATTTGTCGTCCACTATCTGATCTTCACTGGCGTCGGCGTCTGGGGTCTCAACAACCCGGTGATGTGGGCCTTTGACATCACCAACTTCGTGTTCTGGGTTGGTATCGGTCACGCAGGAACGCTGATCAGCGCCATCCTGTTCTTGTTCCGACAGAAGTGGCGCACCGGCATCAACCGATTTGCAGAGGCGATGACCATCTTCGCGGTGATCTGCGCCGGACTGTTTCCCGGTATTCACGTTGGTCGCGTGTGGTTGGCGTACTGGCTGTTCCCGATCCCAAATCAAATGGCTATGTGGCCACAGTTCCGCAGCCCGCTCCTGTGGGACGTGTTTGCAGTGAGCACCTATTTCACGGTTTCACTGCTCTTCTGGTACGTCGGCCTGGTGCCCGACTTGGCCACCATGCGCGATCGTGCCAAGGGCAAGGTTCAGCAGATGGCCTACGGCCTGTTCTCGCTCGGATGGCGCGGCTCCAATCGCCATTGGCACCGCTACGAGCGTGCGTACTTGCTGCTCGCAGCACTCTCCACTCCGCTGGTGCTTTCGGTGCACAGCGTAGTGTCCTTTGACTTTGCCACCAGTCAGCTTCCGGGCTGGCACACCACCATCTTCCCGCCGTACTTTGTTGCCGGCGCCATCTTCAGTGGCTTTGCCATGGTGGTGACCTTGGCGGTGCCGGCGCGCGAGTTGTTCGGACTGAAGAACTTGATCACGCTGCGCCACTTGGACAACATGAACAAGGTCATCTTGGTGACCGGATGCATGGTTGGCTATGCGTACGGGATGGAATTCTTCATCGCCTGGTACTCCGGTGCGCTGTACGAAAAGTTTGCGTTCATGAATCGCGCCTTTGGCCAGTACTCATGGGCGTATTGGATCATGGTGAGTTGCAACGTCATCACTCCGCAGCTCTTCTGGTTCAAGAAGGTACGCACCAGCATTCCGTTGATGTTCATCCTCAGCCTCTTTGTGAACGTGGGCATGTGGTTTGAGCGCTTCGTGATCATCGTCACCAGCCTCGCCAATGACTTCTTGCCTTCCAGTTGGGACCGATTCGTTCCTACCTGGGTTGACATCGGCACCATGCTGGGGGCGTTCGGCCTCTTTGGTGTGCTGTTCCTCCTGTTCTGCCGCTTCTTGCCGATGATTGCCATCGCCGAAGTGAAGGGCGTCATGCCGCAGGCCGACCCACATTGGGAGGGCTGGCATCAATCACACGGAGCGGGCTCGAACCCTGCGGCCGCGCACTCCGCTCAAGGAGACAACTCGTGACCACATTGACTACAAAGACAAGCGCACCATCCAGCACCGCCACATCAGCGCGCTTGTACGGCTTGGTTGCGGAGTTTGAGAACCCTGCGCAGATTGTTGCCGCTGCAGAGAAGATCCGCGACAAGGGCTATCGCTACTGGGATTGCCACACACCGTTCCCGGTGCACGGATTGGACAAGGCGATGGGCATTCAGCGCACCATCTTGCCAGTCTTGGTGTTTGTTGCCGGAGCAGCTGGCTGCACCACTGGTTTGGCGCTGCAGCTCTTTACCAACTCGTTCAACTTCACCATCTGGGCCTTGGTGTGGGTAACGGGCTACCCGTTCCTGATCAGTGGCAAGCCGGCGCTCAGCATTCCGGCATTCGTGCCGGTGATGTTTGAACTCACCATTCTGTTCTCCGCCCTGAGTTGCGTGGGACTGATGTTCTTGATGAACGGTCTGCCACGGCTGCACAACCCGCTGTTCACGTGCGACCGGTTCCGTCGCGCATCGGATGACCGGTTCTTCATCTCGATCGAAGCGCGAGACCCGCGTTTCTACCGCAGTAAGACCGAGGCCGATCTCAAGGCATGCGGCGCCGCCGCTGTCGAAGCCGTGGTGGAGGACTGACATGCCAAAGATTCCCCGCATCATCATCTACGTCCTCATGATTGGTGGTTGCTTCGCGCTGATCCCGCCGCTGGTGTTCGCTCGTATGCGTGCCACACCGAGCCCGAATGCTCCCATCCACATTTTCTGGGACATGGACCTGCAACCGAAGTACAAGACGCAGACCACCAATCCGCTCTTTGCTGACCAGCGTTCCATGCGCCCACTGGTGCAGGGTGCGGTTGCTCGCGGCGAGTCGTACGTGGATACGCACCTCTACGAAGGTGTTGTGAATGGCCAATGGGCCACCACGCTCCCAGCGTCGATTTCGCTTGATGAGGTGACCCTCAACCGCGGTCAGCAGCGCTTCAATATCTACTGCTCGGCGTGCCACGGTTATGCCGGCTTCGGCGATGGCGCTGTGAATCAGCGTGCTATGGAACTGGTTGCCAATGCCAACGGTCCAGTCAATGGAACGCAGTGGGTTGCCGCCAAGAGCTTGCACGACGACACCACACGCAATCAGCCCATGGGCCAGCTGTTCAACACAGTCACCCACGGTATTCGCAACATGGCTGGCTATGGCTCGCAGATCAGTGTGACTGATCGATGGGCGGTCGTTGCATATGTGAAGGCGCTGCAGTTCAGCCAAGACGCAGGATCGGCTGGCGCGAAAGTCGCTGGCGCATCCAACTGAGTACGGAATCACTGGAAAGAACCAAAGATATGGCTCACGACCACTCGAATACCCCCGATCTCTCCGCCGGCAATTTGACCGGATCTGGCTTAGGTGCGCATGCGCGCAACCTTGGGCTTGCCGCGGCATTGCTGATCGGTATCGGCGCATGGACCGGGTACCGCTCTGGCGACACCCAAGAGTTTGCACGTGCCTATGTGGTAGCCATGATGTTTGTCTTGGCGATATGCCTGGGCGCGCTGTTCTTTGTCATCGTTCAGCACCTCACTCGCGCTGGCTGGAGTGTGGTGGTGCGCCGCCCCGCGGAGGCACTGATGCAGAACCTGCGCTGGATGTGGATTCTGTTCCTGCCGATCGTATGGATGGGTTGGACGGGTCGGCTCTTTGAACTCTTCCCATGGGCTGACCTTGCGGAGATGGCGAAAGTCTCTCCCGCCGATGCGGAACTGGTTGGCAACAAGGCTGGGTTCTTGAATCAGAAATTCTTCTTCATTCGCGCGGCGATGTACTTTGTGATCTGGGGAGGCATTTCCCATTACCTGTGGTCCTCAAGTTTGCGCCAAGACCGCACTGGCGATCCGGCCATCAGCGCCGCCAATCGAAAGTGGTCCGGACCGGCGATGATCTTGTTCGGATTCTCGATCACCTTTGCCGCGGTTGATTGGATGATGAGTCTCTCCCCGGTCTGGTTTAGCACCATGTTCGGTGTGTACTTCTTTGCCGTGTGCGCCACCTGCGGGTTCAGCGCAATGACCCTTCTGTGCTTGCGTTTGCAGCGCGACGGTCAGTTGAAGGGCATCATTACTCCTGAGCACTACCAAGACCTTGGCAAGTTGCTCTTTGCGTTTGGCATGGTCTTCTGGGCATACATCGCGTTCAGTCAATTCATGCTGATCTGGTACGGCAACCTGCCGGAAGAGACGGCGTGGTACCTCTCACGTCAAGTGGGCGGTTGGCTGTGGCTGAGTTGGGCACTGCTCTTTGGGCATTTCCTGATTCCGTTCGTGTTGCTGATTTCGCGTTGGCCCAAGCGTTGGCCGACCACGCTTGCCATCGGCTGCGTGTGGATGTTGGTCTTTGGTTTCATCGATTTGGTCTATCTGATTGTGCCGCATGTCCCACATGATGTTGGAGACTTTGCGCGTTACTCAGAGTTTGCTGCCGCGCACGCCAGCGATTCACCGCACCTGCTCGACCCAACCCTCCTTGGACTGACCCTGGGCATGTTCTGCCTAGTGCTTTCCATGACTATGCGTTCACTTATGGGCAAGTCACTGCTTGCATCGCGCGATCCTTCGCTCGGCGAGAGCCTTGCCTTCCAGAACATGTGATCACCTGACGGAACACACTCATGTCCACTGCATCACAAAACAACGAATTTGAAACATCCACTGGCGTCCTCTGGGACGATCCGGAGGCAGGGCAGACCTGGTTGGTCTCTCTGATTGGCATCATCATCTTGACCGCGGTTGTCATTGCGCTCAGCGTGATGTACTTCAAGACGGAACAGACCGAGGTGGATCTCAAGGTCATTGAGCCGCAGTACATCGCCCTGGAAGACTTGAAGTTGAAGCAGATGGAACTACTGGGCTCCTCGGGTAGCTACTCGCTTGATATTGCCGGCAAGCCGGTTGAACGCCAGCGGATTCCCGTGGCTGAGGCCATCAAGATGGTTTCTCAGAATGCAGCGCTGACCGTGCCGCCGGCATCGGCGAGCAAGCCCCGTGCTGCCGCATCGGCACCCGCTCCAGCTCCAGCTCCGGCGCCCAAGCCGACCCCCGTTGCAGTTCCGGTTATCGCCCCAGCAGATGCTGCCTCTGCTCAGAAGTAATTGCTGCCTACTGTTAGAGACTATGACGTTGCCTCGAACCATCCTCGCCGCACTCACCGCACTCGCCGCCACAGCGTCGATTTCGGCGCAGGTGTCGGTTGGTGGCGGTTATCAAGAGCCCGCGCCAACGGTGGATGCGATTCCAGAACTCGCAGGCGTCACCATCATCGACAAGTTGGATTCGCAACTGCCGCTTGATGCAACGTTCCGTGACGATCACGGCAAACTGGTGACCCTGCGTGATGTCCTTCCAAAGGATCGTCCAACCATCTTGCAAATTGGGTACATGAAGTGCCCCATGCTCTGCAGCTTGGTGATGAATGCACTGCTGCGCGGCATTCAAGACATGGATTGGACTGTTGGAAAGCAGTACGACATCATCTCGTTGTCTGTAAATCCCAAGGAAGGCCCAGAGTTGGCCGCCGGCAAGAAGGCTGGCTATGTGGCTGAGTACGGCCGTGCGCAGACCGCTGCTGGCTGGCACTTCCTGACTGGTGAAGAGCCTGCCATTCATGCACTCACCGAAGCAGTTGGCTTTGAATACCGCATGCAGCCTGACGGCGAGTATTCGCACGCCGCAGCCGTCTTCATCATCACTCCGGATGGCCGCCTGAGCCGCGTTCTGTACGGCGTGAAGTATGAACAGGCCAACGTGCGCATGGCGCTCTTAGAGGCTTCGCAAGGCAAGATTGGAACCACGCTCGACCGCATCATTCTTTGGTGCCACATCTATGACGCGCAAGCAGGCGGCTATGTCGTCCTAGCGATGCGCGTCATGCAAGTTGGTGGCGCTGTCACGCTGCTGCTGCTTGGCGGCGGACTGGGCTGGTTCTGGTGGCAAGAGTCTCAGGCTCGCCGATTGGCACCACCGAGCAACGCACAACCCGGAGTCGCGCACCTCTAACGCGCTCAACGCACGATTACCCGATAGAGACGAACACTATGTCCATGACCCATCAGATCCTCGCCCACACCGCCTCGCAGGTATCCGCGCTTGCGGCTTTCGCGCAGACCGGCGCCGCGGAGCCAACCGCCCCGACCTTCTGGATGCCAGTTGGTGCATCCACCATCTCGCAGGGCGTTGATCACACCTTGGATGTGATCAATTGGATTTGCTACGTGTTCTTTGCACTGGTGGTCGGACTGATGGTGTGGTTTGTGGTCAAGTATCGCCACCGCACCGGTGATAAGTTTCGTACCGATTACCCGACCCACAACACGCCGTTGGAGATCACTTGGTCGGTCATTCCAACCATCATTGTGATCGGCATCTTTGTGGTTGGTTTCCGCAGTTACCTGGACATCTACACCGCGCCAAAGAATGCGTTTGATATCAAGGTCACCGCGCAGAAGTGGGCATGGAGCTTCCAGTACCCAAATGGTGCATTGAGCGACGACCTGTACATACCAGCGGGTCGCCCCGTGCGGTTGGTACTGCGCTCGAGCGATGTGCTGCACTCCCTGTACATCCCAGACTTTCGTGTGAAGCGCGACATCGTTCCGGGTCGCTACACCTACGCGTGGTTCCAGTGCGACTTCCCGACCGGCCAGCCCGGCAAGACGCCGCGCGATCCAAATGCGAAGGTCGTCTCTGGACCAGAAGATG